>NZ_CP132957.1:3330030-3632760 GCF_030863805.1 Kineothrix sp. MB12-C1 | reverse complement strand
ATAGGCGATATTGCTCAAATCCCCATATTTCGCTTCCAGAGCTGCAATCACAGCCGCTGTAGCCTGTGCATCTTCGGTAATCTTAATCACATAATCATCGGAAGAACCGTTTACATTCGCTGACGCTATGTCCGAATTGGAGATACCACCCTTGGTAATATCCACTGTCGTTGTCGAGTTGCGAAGCGGATTCCTCGAATTACCTGTAACCGTGGAGGAACCTCCGCCATCCTTTAAGTTCGCCGTAATATCTACATTATTCGATGGCATCGTAAAGGTCGTCGAGATAGCGCTGGCATTCACGAACCCAACTCCTGCAGAGGAACTGGTCCACTTATCGAATACTTTACCATCCGCGGTCGCATACGCATTAATATTCACAATCGTACCCGGCGTATAATCTCCGCTTCCGCTTCCTCCGCTTACTGTAACTTTATATTTTGTACTATTGGAAGATACGGAATCCTTGTTGCTGTCGCTGCCATTGTTATTATTTCCACCATTGTTACCGTTATTATTACCATTATTGTTGTTACCATTGTTATTGCCGTTGTTATTGTCATCCCCACCGCCTACTGTATACATCGCGACCACATCCAAGTCCTTCGTTACATTCTGCCATGAGGTCGCCGGATACCAGCCACTAAATGTATGGCCTTCCTTCTTAGGGTGAGCAGGCTCTACCGCACTCTTTCCGGGCTCCACTTGCTGAGGATTTCCTATCATCTTAGTCATATCCGTATCCGTCCAGAAGGTTACTGTGAATTTATCAGCCTCCTTCGCCGTATAGGTAGCATAGATATCGATTGGTGCCTTGATTTTTTCATATGATCTATCCCATCCGGTAAATACCAAACCATCTAGCACCATCTTATCCGCAGAAGGCGGGACTGCATCCTTGCCATCTACGACTTGTTGCGTGAAATCCGCCATCTCTTTTTTAGCATAGTCGAAAAATCTTACCGTATGAGTAGTCACATCCTTCGGCTTATAAAGAGCGAGGACTTCTCTATCCTGTGTAACCGGATTGAAAATAGTCTCACTCGGTGACCAACGTTCAAATATCAATCCAGCCTCGGTATGATCAGGTGGTGTAGGAAGTTCAGCATTCTCTCCATGAACAACTCTTTCTTCCTTTATCAGTTTAATATTCTTTTCATCCGATGCATCAAAGAACATTACCGACCATTTAACTTTTAAATCATTACTCGTTGTCCAACCTATGTAAGAGTAATCTTCCGCATATAATGCCGCATTACTGTCAGGAAGACAAATGAATTCAAGCTTGGAGCGATCCTTCTCAAAGTCCTCTCCATAAACTCCTTTATAATTTCCGAGTTCATCCTTAAGTGGTGTATAAGCAAATGCGTTTTGAGCTATCTGCTGTACACTATTAGGTATTTGCACAAACTTCAGCGTAGGGGTATTCCAGAATGCACCATTTCTAATCGCTCTTGCACTATCGGGTAAAATAACCTTATATAGTCGATCGGATTCTGCAAAGCTCTTCTCAGGAATTTCACCAACTGAAGATTTACTCAAATCTACTTCACCAATATCATCACAATTCATAAATGCTTCTTTTTCAATTTCTTTTATTCCTATGAATTCATCAGGTCCCACCATACCAGATCCAACCAAGTTTCCTCTGCTCGGCAATACTTGCATAATCTTTGTTTTCGTACCATTCGTCAACCCATAAATAACACCATTATCATAGGCAAAGTACGGACTATCCGTAAAAGTCACATCGGTTAAACCGGTACAATCGCTGAATGGACGTAACCCGAGTGCTGAAGTATCCGGTCCTATATCGGCTGCCGCCAACTTCGTACTCTTGTCGAATGCATAACTACCAATAGTCGATGCCCCACCGACAGAAGCTCTTAATAATTCCGGCATCCTTGCAAAGGCATAAGAAGGGATATTATTCACACTTTTTACTGTGATACTTTGAATGTCCACCGAAGGAGATGCAAATTTTTCAGTATCAACAGCAGTTTTATCATATTCTTCAGGTGTTTTTCCTTCACCTAAAACATACCCATTCGTATCTAAGCCCGAGAACAATCCTTCCTTAATCGCAGTAACACCCTTCGGTATTACAATGTGATATACGGAGTTTTTTATATTAACCTGATTTTCCGTCGGATTGCCACTAGTAAAAGCCGCCTTCGCTTCTGCACTTATGGAATCGGTAATATAAGGATATAGATATTTATCCGTCGTCGAAGGGGTTATTGGATCTACTGGATCATCTGGATCTGTCGGGTCATCTGGATCTGTCGGTGTCCCTGCTAAAACAACCTCATATCCGTTTTCTACTTCTGCTTTTGTAGGGAACGCAATCAATTCCGCTGCCTGCACTTTTTCGTCATGATTATACCGAACCGTTAAGTTAGATGGGAAGCCACTATAATAAGTGATATAGGTTATCGGCTGTCTTCCCTCGTTAATTCTTGCACTAGCTTTCATTGCATATTTAAAAGGCTCTGTATTTATTCCCTTTTCATTTTCAATAGTTCCTGAGAAGCTGAGGAAAGGCGCCCCATCCAAAAATGTCTCATCTCCACATGCAAAACCATCCTGACCGCCTGTCGCATGCGAAGGCGCAGTAGTCTTTATCTTCTGTGTTGCAAATGCATTCGTTCCAATACTTTCTATGTTGGCTGCATTTGTAAAGATAACATGCTTTAGATTATGAGAACCTTTAAATGCATCATTATTAATTCTTTTTACTGATGCAGGTATCGTTACTTTCTCTATCCAACAATTATCATTAAAACTACCATATGCAATCGTTTGAATTCCATAAGGTCCAATTTGTTCCGGCATAGTAAGTTCCGGAACTGCTACTCCTGAAATTGGCACACCACTCTCATTCTCTACTCGGAATACAATGAGGTTTCCGCCTGAGTCCACTGCATAAACAAGCCCTATCGCTTGCTCCCCCCCACCTGAAATCTTTTTTCCCGTAGAAGGTTCTACAATTTCATACTTATCTTCACCATAATATTTAAAAGCTATCGGTTTTACTTTAATATCTTTATCTTCTGTATCCTTTTCAGTTTTCGTGGTATTTGCTGTTTTATGAGCAGGTGTCTTTATCGTATTATTTGTTCCCGCTACATATCCCGGAGCTTCGATATAAAAAGCCTCACCAACATCTGCCTTAAACTCTCTGAATCCATAAGTACCATCTACCTTGTTATCAGTAGTTACCGAAGAATCATATTTATCCGTCACAAAATCTAAGACCTCACTTTGTGTTGATATATATTGAAGACTTCTGCACCCTTGAACAGTTGATAAATGAAATACTTTTTTATTACTGTCATCTGCACCATCATAGCTACTGGGAAGGCGTAAATATTGCAAAGAAGAACAGTTTTTAAAGGCCTTATAGCCAATTTGTTTCAAGTTAGAGCTTTTATCCGCTCCTGCTTCTGTCCTTATCAAATCTATAGTTCTTAAACTTGTACAATTCTCAAAAGCAGAGTCACCTATCACTCTTGTAACCGTAGGCATCGCAAAAGCCTGCAATTTTCCGCAATTATAGAACGCATGATCCCCTATCGTATCGATCATTGCGTTAAACGGCATCTCAACCATTGTCAAGTTTCCGCAATTAGCAAACGACCAATTTCCTAATGTATTCAAACCATCAGCAAAAACAACTGACTGAATATTAAAGCAATTATAAAAGGCATAATCACCGATTCCTAACAGGCTGCTACTAATCGTTAAGTTAATAATATTGGCTGCAGCTACACTTCCTTTTCCGCTTTCATCCACTCCGCTACCACCAAATATACTTTCCTGTTTAGTGGAATCGCCTGCAATCTTCCAATTTTTTGCAGTACTATCATATTTTGCATATTGATTGCCAATATAAGATACCTTGGCATCTTTAATTCTTCCCGAATCATTTCCCAACGCAGGTGTCCATTTACTTTCATCCTTTAAATCGTCCGGATTTGTCGGAATACCATTAGTTGAAGCAGTATGATAGAACAAATCGATATCATTCTTTCCATCCGGACACCATATCCCTTTAGAATCGAGATTACACGGATTGAGTTTATCGAATACAGTTTTTTTCACCGTTACGACACCGGGGGCCCATGTACCATCTGTCTGATAGATATCACCGGTCGACTTGTCTTCATATACTATTTTGGTACTTTTATAGTATAAGGGCTTTCCATTCCTACTAGCTGCTGCATATCCTCCTGTAGTACCCAGAGTATCGGTATATTTTACATAAGCATCCATCTTTTCCCGGATAGTTAGATTTCCACCCGGCAAGGACTGCTCCTTTAAATAACCGACAATAACTGCAAACTTATTAGAGTTTGCACTATTGCTATCGCCATTTTGATCCACATAAGCAAACTGGAAGGTACCATCTTCCGACTGATAAATAGGAGTATTTTTATCCAAATCAGGGATTAGCCCACCTTTACTTGTGCCACTCCGTGAAGTAGCCCACACTGTTGTATCCCATTTATTTGCCGCCTCTACAGGCTGCACCGGTATCGTCGTCACGATTATCGCTGAAATCATGAACAAACATCCAAGTGTCTTCCTCAGTTGCCTGCGCAGCTTCCAATTTTTCTTTTTTGTATCTTTACCCTTAGCCATATTGCTACTCTCCTCCGCTGTAAAACGAATTTTATTGAATCCTTTTGGCAACTACTGCGAATCTTCCGTCCGTCTGTGAGTTATCACAGGTCGATAAAGTCAACAGTTCGTCTCCGTATTCTGCCGTCACCCCGGTATCGTACAGTGACATTGCCGCCATTTCCTTCATATTTGAATTGAACTCCTCTGGTGAGTTCGCATTTATAAATTGATAATATTTAAAAGCAATCTCGTTTTCCTTCAAAACCTTTGCTCTAAATACATACATTACTTGATAAGTACCCTTCTCATATATCGTGTCGAATTGTATGACACTATGAGATTCATAATAAGACTTCTTAGTGTACTTCTCCAGGTCGCCGAACATCTGACCGGACTTCATATGGTGTCCGTATAAAATAAGATTCTGCGAACGCGGATATGCTTTACACTGGAAATCCATAAAAATACTACCGTTTTTGTCATACTCCTGATGGAAGTTATATGTAAGGTAATATTCATTATTGGATGTCTGCATAACTGGATAATCTATTATTGTATCGTCAATTTTCAGCCATCCGATTAGCTTTTTGTTCTTATTATATAAAGTTTTGTACTCATCCAGTATATCGGGCAGTACGATTTCTTCCTCTTCTCCGCGAACGACGATTATTCTTTCTCCCACGTCTGCCAGCATCTGGCTGTCTTTCAGCCCGGCCAGCTTCTCATAATCCGTATTCGTTCGTTCGGCATAGAAATAATATACGAAGAAGTATCCGAAGCTCACCATAGCACATAACGAACACAGGACTACAATCCATTTCCTGCGCCTTTCCGCGGCTCGTAGCTGGGCTTCTATCTCCCTTTTCATATCTTCATCGAAATCTTCCACGGAACTTATCTTTCCACCTTTTATCGCCTTATGGCTTTTACTTCTCTTCTTTTTCTCATTGGCAGTTTTATTTTTTTGCCTTCTCCCCTTTTCACCCTTCCCCTGCTCTTTGTATGATTCTACCAATTCATATATCTCATCATCGAAATCATTACCAACCATCGTCTCGAAGTGATAGGCTCCTTGCTGCATCTGTTCATAAAGCTGTATTACTTCTTTTGGTTGATTCATATTTATCTTCGATTTGATAATATCGATCTTCTTCTTATCTCTTACTGCAGCCTCATAATCTGCTTTCGTACGGAATTGCCTGCCCGCAACTATATGCTGCTGTGCTGCCATCTATTTTCTCCCTCGTTATCTTTTTAAATTATGCCGCCATTAATGCTGGGTCTTATACCTTAGCCGCAAGCGGCCACGGTATGTTTTTGCACACTCGCTTTGCTCGGCGCAGTATAATACTGTTAAAATATTATACCTTGTCCGCAAGCGGCCACGGTATGTTTTTTGCACACTCGCTTTGCTCGGCGCAGTACAATATTGTTAAAATATTATACCTTGTCGATGATGGTATATTTACCCTATATTAAACAACATACACTAATATTTTACTATATCTTGTAATTAATTCAAGTATTTTGTCGATTTATTGTGTTATTTTTTTTATATTTCTTTTCCCATATTGTGGAAACAAGACCAAGCCATACGTCATAATATAAACCATAAATAAAAAAACTTTTTTGGAGGCAAATTTATGAGTGATTTAACAGCAACAGGATGTGGCTGTGGCGGTGGAGTAAGTAACGAAAACTCCGGATGTAACTCTATCATCTGGATAATCCTTCTGCTTTGCATCTGTGGTGGCAACAACAACAGCGGCTGTGGCGGTAATGGACTTCTCGGTGGCGGCTCTAATGGTGGCTGCGATAGCATCATCTTTATCCTGCTTATTCTTTGCTGCTGTGGAGGAAATTCCTTCTTCTAGCACTTACATCAGAACAGACAAATAGCTGGAGATAGGCTCATATGAGCCTATCTTCTCTTGTGTAACAGGAAAGTGTTCCTATTACAGAACAAACGGATGCGCATATTTTAACTTTTCTATACATAAGATTTTATAATAACATGGAAGGGTAAGGGATTCCTATGGATGAAAAAGAACAAAATAACATAACAGCCTTTGATGTTCTGTTTACAAATAACCATATCCAAATGTTAAAAATCATGATCCCTTACTTCGATTTCCAAATGCAAAAGCAGTTAGCTATTTACATAAAATATCTGGAACTGCAGCATACCATCTCCTATTACAAGACTCATTCCTTCGAGTTATCGGGCTGTTCCATACAAAAAGAAGAATTTGATATCTTTAAAATATATCACTCTCTTCTTCCTTACTTTACAAAAGAAGAGAAGAAAAAAGCGGAACAAATTATAAATTTATTCGATACAATTGAAAAATATAAAGAGATGAGTAAAACGATTGAACTGATGAAAGATTTTTTCCCGGAAGGCTTCGGAGAAGGTTCCGGGGAAGGTTTTGGAAATACCGATATGCTTATGAATATGCTTTCCCCGGAACAAAAGACTATGTTTGAAATGTTTAGCGGAATTTAACGTAAAGAAAGGTAGGATGATTATGAGTCAGAATGAATGGATGAACGATCCCCTCGTTGCACATATCGATAGAGATAAGCTTCAATTTTTACAAATGCTCGTATTTGAAAGCAAGAATCTTTCCCGCGAACAGATGATTCCTTTTCTTATGTCCGTCTCGCAAAAAGGAAAAGCGAGCAATATTTCCTTTGATGATAGTGAAATTGCCACAATTGCTGCGGCACTGCGTAAATATTCCTCTCCTGAAGAAGCGGAGAAAATTAATCGGCTGATGGCACTGAAGCGGAAACGATAATCGAAGAGCGTATGCATTTTCGCATACGCTCTTTTATTATTTATTGTTTTACCGTAACTGTCCAGTTTCCTCACAGTTACTTATTTTTTACTACAAGATTCACGATTTTTCCGGGGACATAGATCTCTTTTACAATTTCACCCTCAAGCTTTGCTCCAAGCGCTTCTTTTCCGGCTGCAATCGCCGCATCCTTAGTAATATCTGTAGCAACGCTAATTACCAGCTTCGTTTTACCATTTACCTGTACGGCAATTTCCTTCTCCTCTTCTACCATGGCACTTGCATCCGCTATCGGCCATACTTGATGGAAGACAGAACCATTCTCTCCTAATTGACGCCACAACTCTTCACTGATATGCGGTGCGAAGGGAGCCAAAAGTATAACGGCCGTTTTCAACGTATCTTTATCGATACCGTCCTTTTTCGCTATATCCAACATCTTGTTATTGTATTCCATGAATCCGGACACTACCGTATTCAAGCTAAAGTTCTCCAGGCGATGTGAAATATCAGCAATCATTTTATTGCGTACCTTCAGCATTTCCTTCGTGGCTTCCACATTCTTATCCTTATTATTCGTTACAAGGTTCCAGAAACGTGTCATAAAGCGATATACTCCGTCGATTCCTCTGTCATCCCATTCCGAATCGAGCTCCGGAGGGCCTACGAATAGCTCGTAAAGACGTAATGAATCGCAGCCATAATCATTTACCAAACCATCTGGGGATACCACGTTTCCTTTCGACTTACTCATCTTAATACCATTCTTACCTGTGATCATTCCCTGGTTAAACAGCTTGATAAAAGGCTCATCGAAATCAATCACCCCGATATCGCAGAGGAATTTCGTATAGAATCTGGAATAGAGCAGGTGAAGTACCGCATGCTCTACACCGCCAATATACATATCCACCGGCAGATATTTCTCCGCCTTTTCTTTGCTCACCAATTCCTCCTTATTCTTGCTGTCTACATAACGCAGGAAATACCAAGAAGAGCCTGCCCATTGAGGCATGGTGTTGGTCTCTCTCTTAGAAGCTTCTCCACAGACCGGACAGGTAGTATTCACCCATTCATCAATACCTGCCAAAGGAGACTCTCCTGTACCTGTGGGCTGATAAGATTCCACTTCCGGAAGCAGTAAAGGAAGCTGCTCTTCCGGTACCGGCACACAACCACATTTCGGACAGTGTATAATAGGAATCGGTTCTCCCCAGTAACGCTGACGGGAAAATACCCAGTCACGAAGCTTGTAATTCGTCGTCTTATGGCCAAATCCTAACTTCTCAATAAAAGCAGGTGCTTCTTGCTTAAGCACCGATGATTCCATACCGTTCCAGTCGCCGGAATTAATCATCGTTCCCGCAGCTTCGGTATAGGCTTCTGTCATATTTTCTATTTCCTTGCCATCTTTGGCAATTACTTGCACGATAGGTATCTGGAACTTCGTGGCAAATTCAAAGTCACGGTCATCATGTGCCGGTACGCACATAATCGCTCCTGTACCATAATCAGCAAGAACATAGTCGGACAGCCAGATCGGTGTCTTTTCTCCGCTTAACGGGTTAATCGCGTAGGAACCGGTAAATACGCCGGTCTTTTCCTTATCCTGCAATCTATCTACATTCGATTTGTTGGATGCATCCTGAATATATTTATCCACGGCGGCCTTATTCTCCGGCGTTGCCAGCTTAGCTGCAAGAGCATGCTCCGGCGCAAGAACCATGAAAGTCGCTCCGTAAAGAGTATCCGGCCTTGTAGTGTAGACAGTAATTGCATCATCACTTCCATCCACTTTGAAATCGACTTCCGCACCGTAAGAACGCCCAATCCACTCACCTTGCATTTTCTTCACTTTTTCCGGCCAATCCAACTTATCGAGATCTTCTAAAAGACGGTCCGCATATTTCGTAATGCGAAGCATCCACTGCTTCAAATTCTTCTTCGTCACCTCTGAACTGCAGCGCTCGCACTGTCCATTCACAACTTCTTCGTTCGCGAGTCCTGTCTTACAGGAAGGGCACCAGTTAATCGGCATTTCCTTCTGATAAGCAAGTCCTTCTTTGAACATTTTCACAAATATCCACTGTGTCCATTTATAGAAATCAGGATCTGTTGTATTTACTTCCATATCCCAATCGTAAAGAGCCGCAATCTGGTCGATCTGCTCCTTAATATTATCTACATTCTGCTGTGTGGACTTGGCAGGATGTACACCCATCTTAATCGCATAGTTCTCTGCCGGAAGACCGAACGCATCCCATCCCATCGGATGAATGATATAATGACCTCCATTCAACATCTTATAACGGCTCCATACATCAGAAATAACATATCCTCTCCAATGTCCTACATGAAGCCCATTTCCTGAAGGATAGGGAAACATATCGAGGCAATAATATTTCGGCTTTTTTCCATCATCTACATTAACAGGATTTTTCGCCCATTCTTTACGCCATTTTTCTTCAATCTCTTTGTGGTTATACGGTTGTGCCATCTTTTCTTCCTCACATTTTTCAGAATACTTCATCAATATTTTACGTTATAAAACACCGATAATTCTATACTTTTTCTCATACTCTGTCAAGGTTTTGCCTTGTTTTCTATCCTTTTTCTATGATACAAAACAGGATGTCTTATGCATACGCACTCAGACATCCCATTCTTATCTCACTCTTTTCTTAAATTTTACCCTAGTTGCATTTATTACATTACATCCGGCAATACACTATTTACGTCCGCCAATCGGTATCTCCGCTTATTCTTCACCACCCTCCGATACACTAGCTGCTCTCGCTGCCACTTCTTTTTCCTGAATATCGCTTGGTGCCTGCTCATATCTTGAGAATTCATAAGAATAAGTACCTCTTCCGCCAGTCATGGACCGAAGATCCGTACAGTATCCGAATAATCCTGTCATCGGAATATCAGCTTCGATTACCTGCTTGCCATTTAACGGATTCATACCGAGTACACGTCCTCTTCTCTTATTCAAATCACCCATAACATCTCCGGTATAAGCATCCGGTATTGTTACTTTCAAAGATGCGATCGGCTCGAGCAAGATAGGACCTGCCTCCATAAATCCTTTTTTAAACGCCTGAATCGTTGCCATCTTGAAAGCCATTTCCGAGGAATCTACCGCATGATAAGAACCATCGTACAGCACGCCCTTAACTCCTACAACAGGATAAGCAGCGAGAGGCCCCTTTAATACAGATTCCTGTAAGCCCTTTTCTACCGCAGGGAAGAAGTTCTTGGGTACCGCACCTCCTACTACTTCTTGTGCGAATTCATAAGGTTTCTCCAAATCTCCGGAAGGCAGGAATCTCATCTTTACGTGACCGTATTGTCCATGTCCGCCCGACTGTTTCTTATATTTATATTCCACATCGGAAGTCTTCTTAATCGTCTCCCGAAACGCCACTTTAGGCTGTGTTAAGTCTATTTCCACTTTATATTCATTGCGAAGCCTGCTCGTCACCACTTCCAAATGCAAGTCTCCCATACCATAAAGCAGCATTTGTCTATTTTCCGCATCGTTCACCACCTTTAGGGTCGGATCCTCATGCATCATTTTCTGTAAGGACTGGGATATCTTATCGATATCTCCCTTGTTCTTCGCATGATATCTCAAATATGTGTAAGGAGTGGATATCTCAGCTTTACCGTATTTGATCGGACTTGTCTTCGTGGAGAGGGTGTTACCCGTGCGCGCCGCTGTCAACTTAGCAATTGCACCGATATCTCCCGCATGAAGTTCGCTCACTTCTATCGGCTTATTTCCTTGAAGAACATATAATTTGCCTATTTTCTCCTCGATATCTTTATCGCTGTTATAGATGAGATCATCGGTTTTAAATACGCCGGAACATATCTTTACCAGTGAATATTTTCCTATAAAAGGATCCACAATCGTTTTAAATATATAAGCTGATTTCGCCTTGGAGAAATCATAATTCGCCTGGAAAATTTCGTTTGTTTTCAAATTAATTCCCGCAATTTCTTTACTCTCCGGGTTTGGCATATATTTTACAATATCATCGAGCAGTGTATAAATACCTTGGCATAAAACACTGGAGCCCATCGTCATAGGTACTATCGTTCCATCGATGATGTTCGTACGAAGAGCGGCTCTTATCTCCGCCTCAGAGAAAGTCTCGCCTCCGAAGTAGCGTTCCATGAATTCTTCACTCGTCTCCGCTACTGTCTCCATCAGCGTATCCTTATAAAGTTGTAAATTAGCCTTACTATATTCCGGTACCTCACAATCCA
Source organism: Kineothrix sp. MB12-C1 (assembly GCF_030863805.1). Lineage (NCBI taxonomy): Bacteria > Bacillati > Bacillota > Clostridia > Lachnospirales > Lachnospiraceae > Kineothrix > Kineothrix sp. MB12-C1. Next base: position 3,621,058 of record NZ_CP132957.1, on the reverse strand, counting down.
CCACGTCCTTACCCTGCCATCTGTAACCAGCTTCCGTAATTACGTTAACATATCCGACAAATTTCTCGTTCTCACGAATAGGCAGATGGAACGGTGCCATCTTCTTGCCGTAGGTATTCGTCATATCTTCCACAACCTGACGGAAAGAAGCGTTATCCACATCCATATCTGTTACGAACACGAAGCGGGGCAATTTATATCTATCGCATATCTCCCATGCCTTCTCTGTTCCGACTTCCATACCGGCCTTACCGGATACTACAATAATGGCAGCATCCGCCGCACTGACTGCTTCTTCTACTTCTCCTACAAAATCAAAGAATCCCGGTGAATCCAATATATTTATCTTAATCCCATCCCACTCAATTGGAACAACTGATGTAGAGATAGATATCTGTCTTTTCTGTTCTTCCTTGCCAAAATCGCTTACAGTATTGCCATCGGTTACTTTCCCCATTCTCGAGGTAATACCGGATAAATATGCCATTGCTTCAACTAAACTTGTCTTACCGCATCCCCCATGTCCGAGCAATACTACATTTCTAATTTTGTCAGTTGTGTAAACATTCATATAAATTCCTCCAATTTTCGCAGTTTTTGGGCATTTCATCTAGGCTGTATTTTATGTATTCACTGCCCATTCACTCCCATGCATACATTTTACTAAAACAAACTATATTTTACAAGTCAATTTAAACATTTTGCACATGTTTTTTATTCTCTTCATATACCACCTCTTTTCTTTCTCCTATTATCTTTTCATACCACGTTGACTTTCGCACGTTAAATTGCTATATTATTAGTGTGATTTTCTTATGACAAATTCTCTATAAAAATGCGATAGCTAGCAGAAAGAGGTATAAACTATGATTATTGTAATGAAACCAAATGCCGCTCAAAAAAGTATCGGGTCGGTCATTTCCTATATTGAAAAGAACGGCTTACAGACTCATCTCTCCCAAGGAGAAGAAGTTACTATTATCGGTATCGTTGGTAATAAATCCAAACTGCCCACTGAAAATCTGATGAGCTTCAAAGATGTGGACCATATTGTTTCCGTAACGGAAAGTTACAAGCTCGCCAATAAGAAATTTCATCCCGATCCAAGCATTGTCAAAGTAGGTAATACTCATATCGGTCCGGATACCATGACCATTATGGCTGGTCCCTGTGCCGTGGAATCTGAAGAACAGCTTATGTGTATCGCTCGTGCCGTGAAGCAGTCAGGTGCCTCAATCCTCCGCGGAGGAGCTTACAAGCCGAGAACTTCCCCCTATTCCTTCCAGGGACTTGAAGAGGATGGTCTTCGCTACATGCAGACTGCCAAGGCGGAAACCGGCCTTTCCACTATTTGCGAAGTCGTGAGCCAGGAAGCTATCGAAGCTGCCGTAAAATACGTCGATATGATTCAAATCGGTGCCAGAAATATGCAGAACTTTATTCTGCTGAAAGAAGCCGGACGCTCCGGCCTGCCTGTACTTTTAAAAAGAGGCCTTTGCGCTACCATCGATGAATGGCTGAACGCTGCCGAATACATTATTGCAGAGGGTAATCCTAACGTAGTGCTGTGTGAGCGCGGTATCCGTACCTTTGAGACTGCTACAAGGAATACACTGGATTTAAGTGCTATTCCCGTTTTAAAAGAAAAGACCCATCTTCCGGTAATTGCAGATCCTTCCCATTCCACAGGTGCTTACAAGTATGTCCCTCCTATGGCAAAAGCGGCTGTAGCCTGCGGTGCAGACGGCTTAATGATAGAAGTACATGATAACCCTTCCTGCGCGCTTTCGGATGGTCCTCAGTCTTTAACCTTTGGAAATTTCGATAAGCTGACCAAGGAATTAAAACCTCTTTGTGACTTAATGGGACGTAAACTCGCGGAGATTTCTTTATGAAGCATTTAACACTGGGCTTTATCGGCCTTGGACTAATTGGCGGCTCCATCGCTAAGGCGCTCAAGGCTTCCGGCCTTAATACCACTATTATCGCATACGATTTAAACGGTGACTCCCTGACCCAGGCACAAGCGGATGGGGTTGTGGATGTCACCTGTTCTTTTATTGATGCTTCTTTTTCGAAGTGTGACTATATCTTTTTATGCGCGCCGGTCTCCAAAAATGACGAAAATCTAACAATGCTAAAACAGTTCCTGTCACCGTCCTGCACTCTCACAGATGTCGGAAGCGTAAAAAGCGGCATTCACCGTCATGTAGAGGAACTCGGTCTGACTGCTCAATTTATCGGCGGTCATCCTATGACGGGAAGCGAACGATTCGGCTACAGCAATTCCAAACCCATTTTATTAGAAAATGCATATTATATTCTTACTCCCTCAGGCTGTGTATCCAATGAAAGGGTGGAGGAATATCGAAGTCTCGTTCTCTCTATGGGTGCGATCCCTCTTGTTCTTGATGCTAAAAAACATGATTACGTAACCGCTGCCATCAGCCATCTCCCTCATATTACTGCCTCTTCTCTCGTCAATCTCGTCAGGGATTCTGACTCAGAAGATGGTATTATGAAAATGATTGCTGCCGGCGGCTTCAAAGATATTACGCGTATCGCGTCCTCTTCTCCTGATATGTGGCAGCAAATCTGTCTGACGAACACCGAGAATATCGTGTCTCTTTTGGATGATTATATTAAAGCGCTCTCCTGTATCAAAGAACAGCTTATACGAGAAGATGCAGACTTTCTCTACGAGTTTTTTGACAGTGCAAGAGTTTACCGGGATTCCTTTATCGAGACTTCCAGCGGCCCGATTAAGAAGTCCTATTCCATTACGATCGATATTGCGGATGAAGCTGGTGCACTCGCTTCTATTGCGACGATGCTTGCCCTTAACAATATCAGCATTAAGAACATCGGTATCGTACACAACAGGGAACTTGCAGAAGGTGTCCTTCGCATCGAATTCTATGGGGAATCAGCCGTTAATACAGCAATACCTCTATTGACTAATCGAGGATACACCATCTACGAGAAAAAATAAGGAGGATTTCATCTATGAGATTCCATCAAATTGATAAAGCGGCCGGGCTACGGGGCGAAGTTGCAATTCCCGGCGATAAATCCATTTCCCACCGAGCGGTGATGTTCGGCTCTCTTGCCCTTGGAACAACAGAAATTACTAATTTCCTACAAGGGGCCGATTGCCTGTCCACTATCTCCTGCTTCCAAAAGCTAGGAATTACAATTGATAATCTCACCGGAAACGAGAACGAACCCGAGAGGATCATAATTCATGGAAAAGGCTTGAATGGCCTATCCGTCTCTTCTGATGTTCTGGATGTGGGAAACAGTGGCACGACGATCCGTTTAATCTCCGGTATTCTTGCTGCACAACCCTTTGAAAGTGTGCTTACCGGCGATGCTTCCATACAAAAGCGCCCTATGAAACGCATTATGGAACCGCTCTCTGAGATGGGTGCCGATGTCAAAAGCTTATCAGGCAACGACTGTGCACCGCTTAGGATTATGGGACAACCGCTGCACAGCATTCATTATCACTCTAAAGTTGCCTCTGCCCAAGTGAAATCTGCAATTCTCCTTGCCGGTCTTTATTCCGATGGAATCACAAAGGTAACAGAACCTATCATCAGTAGAAATCATTCAGAGCTTATGCTTCGTACCTTCGGTGCAAAGGTATGGACCGAAGGCACTACCGCTATTTTGGAACCGCACCCCTCTCTGGAAGGGCAAAAGATTAACGTACCGGGAGATATCTCCTCTGCCGCTTACTTCATAGCCGCAGGACTTATCGTGCCCGGTTCCGATATTCTTATTAAAAATGTAGGCATCAATCCGACCCGCGACGGTATCTTAAAAGTAGCAAAAGCGATGGGGGGAAAGATTACCTTACTAAATGAAGACTACGAAGGAGAACCCAGGGCAGATATCCATGTTGCTTACAGTGAATTACATGGTATTACGATTGAAGGAGATATTATTCCTACTCTTATTGACGAGCTTCCCATTATCGCCGTGATGGCTGCTGCAGCCAGCGGAACCACCCTTATCAAGGATGCCGCAGAACTTAAGGTGAAAGAATCCAACCGTATTGACGTTATGGTAGAGAATCTATCCGCTATGGGGTGCTCCATAGAAGGAACTGAGGACGGCATGAGAATTGAAGGCGGAAATCCCCTGAACGGAAGCGTTATCGACTCTTATGACGATCACCGTATCGCCATGAGCTTTGCTATCGCCGCCCTTATCGCACATGGGGAAAGCGAGATTAAAAACAGTGATTGTGTTTCTATTAGTTATCCTTCTTTTTACTCCGATTTGCAGAAATTATATTAAAGGATTAGAGCGTCAAAAGCCTCATACGCAACTTGGCTTCGTCAATTTGCACATAGGCTCTTTTACTATCATATACAACTGGCCTATTTTATACCGGCCGGTTGTATTTTTTTGCAGAAAATGCTACAATAATCGCAATAATAGGTGTAGGCAACTTGATCATATTTTAGAACAGGGGGTACTACAAAAATGCAGCTCAAAACAAAGGCAAATAAGGAAAGGAAACACAGTTCAAAGGCAAAACAATCCAAACAAACAAAACAACTAAAACAAGCAAAGGAAGGAAAACTACTAAATAGCAAGAAAAGCAAACGAGATTTTTTACTCTCTATAAGAACCAAAATTACTTTCGTTCTCGTTATCTTTATCCTTTTGGCCGTCTTTATTAATTACAATTACCTTAGCAGATTGTCGAAAGATACGCTAACGAGCTATACGGAAGCTACCTTATTGGAGATTGTGGAAGCACAGAATAATTATATTGAACAATCCATCGAAAAATACAACTCCACACTTACTTATTTGAACGGCTCTGAAAACTTCTATGCCTATAATATCAATCACGGTACAAAATATTATAAAGAAGTCCATGCAACCCTCAATAAGTATCTCGACCAGAATCCTACCCATGAAAGTATAAGCTTCGTAGATGCAGAAACATTAACACTTCTGGGAAGTACCGATGCTGATATGGAAGGAACTGATTACTCCGATAAGGAATTTATCAATTACATAATGAAATACCATGAACCTGCCCAAAGCAACGTCTTTTCTGATGATATAACGGGAGAGCCTCTGATTTCCATCGGAGTTCCTCAATCCAGCCATATCGATGAAGGAACTTTATCCGGGGTGATGTTTACCAATGTGAAAGCCTCTCTCCTATCGGATACCTTATCCGATATCAGAGTATTTAATTCTGATACCAGCTATGCTTATCTGCTCGATGCCAACGGGGTATATATTTATCATCCCGATAAAGAGCTCATTGGCAAACGTGCGGACTCTGATTTCATTCATCGTCTGGTATCCGATATCAAGTCAGAGAATACTCCGGAAGCTACGGTAATTGCCGATTCCGAGACAAGTCAATACATTGCTTACAAGATTTCAAGCCTTAACCATTGGATTCTTTGCATTGCCATCCATCAGGATTCCGTACTGACTCCTATCGACGAGATGCGTAAAAGCTCGGTAAATATTAGTATTATTATTGTTATTATCCTATCAACATTCGGATATATATTTGCCACTACCATCACAACGCCTCTTAAGGTCATCACCCGAATTGTCAACAAAACTGCCGATCTCGATATTTCACAAGATGATTCTTATCATTATCTTCTGAAGAAAAGAGATGAAACAGGTTCCATGGGACGCGCAGTATCCAAAATGCGCCAGGCTTTCAGCAGTATGATGCATGATATCTCCGGAACATCTGATGTGATTAACAATAACTCTTCAAGGCTGCTGGAAATAGCCAATACAATGAATGACAATGCCAATACAACTTCCAGCGCAGCGGAACAGCTTTCTTCCAGTATGGAATCCACCGCTGAAAATACGGAGGCCATTAGCACACAAATTCAGTCTATGGGAGAGAATACCTCTGCCATCAATGAAAAGGCAACACAGGGAGTAGGATTCTCAGATGAGATTATGAAACGTGCTCTTACTCTTAAGAAAAGTACATTGGCTGCAACCGAGAAGACAAGGTTAATGTATGAAACAGTCAAGACGGAGACAGAATCTGCTATTGCCAGTTCAAAATCTGTTTCTAAAATCAACGAGTTGACGGAAACAATTATGGAAATCTCCAGCCAGACTAGCCTTCTTTCCTTGAATGCTTCTATCGAAGCAGCGAGGGCAGGCGAGGCAGGCAAGGGCTTCTCTGTAGTAGCAAGCGAGATAGGTAAACTTGCGGACCAGTCTTCCAAGACAGTGACTAATATTACTACTATTGTCGCCGAAGTAAATACCGCAATTGGCAAAATGACATCCAGCTTAACCGCGGCTTTGGACTTTCTCAATCGGACAGTGCTTGCCGATTATGAAAGTTTTGTTACTGTCAGCGAACAATATTCCGAAGATGCCGGCTTTATCAACAAGACTATGTCCGACATCGATCTATCCATCGATGGACTGAATAGCACAATGATTAAGATTGCAGACTCCATTCATCAAATCAATATTGCAATCAGCGAAACTAGCCAGGGTGTCAGTATTGTCGCTTCTAACAATGCACAAACTGCTGCTCTCACCACCGAAACTTACCATATGGTGGAAGCAACACTCGCTCAGTCTGAGAAATTAAATGAGATGGTGAATAACTTCACTCTGGACAAACATACTGAGTAAAACCAAAGCTTTAAAATCCCCCTATACGTCGGACGATATCGACATATAGGGGGATTTATTCTATGCATTAAATATGTAAGGGCAGATTGCTATCAGACCTCTTCGTTCCTCTGACTTCCTGCTTGTTCCATCGCATCCCATACTTCAATTCGAAATGCATCAACATCTGAAAGCCCCATAAAAGTAGCACCGTATTCGTAACAATCTTCCAACTCTTCAATCCGGACAATTTTAAGAAGAACATGAATCACTTCTTTGGTCCAAATCATAATATTAGATTCATACACAGAATCCATTTCTAACTCTTCCTCACAATGAAATCCCATCCCCGCCTTAGAAATATCGAAGATATTAATAGAAATCATCTGATTCTGCGCATTATCGATTCTTTGCACTACAAGCTCGGAGTTAAGATTCAGTCTTCTATACTTTCTCATCTTTTCAACATCCATGTCTTTCCATCCTTCTGTCCCAAAATACCGGTACATTTTCCCCTTCGTAGAATAAATAGGTCCTTAAAGTATAATCTATATTATAATAAATCATTATTTGAATTTTGTAAAGGATTATGCTGATATGGATGTTTTGATACTTACATTACTAATTTTCCTTTTTGATTTTTCTTATATTTCTTTCTGGCCGCCAATACTTCTGTTATCTCATCTGCTGAAAAATACTCTTTTTCCCTGTTATCCGCCATTGCTGCCGTTACTGATAATAAAGGAAAGCGTTCCATTGCCCCCTGCCTATTCATTGCCTCAATGTAGCCATTTCTTCTATCTTCCGAAGCGTAATAGTTATGTACCCTTGCTTCATAGTCTCTTACAATCTTCGTGCAAAGATACTCACAATTATAATGTTTGAATATAGCCACGAAATCATCTCCGCCAATGTGACCCACGAAGTCTTCCTCGGATGTATTCAGCTTCAATATGTTGGCAAACTCTTTAATTACTAAGTCTCCCTTTCCAAAACCATAGACATCATTAAAAGCCTTAAAGTTATCTAGGTCAAAATATATAACTGTATACTCTTCTTCGTTACGCATTACCCTCTCGATTTCATCTTTTATCAAAATATTGCCCGGTAGTTCTGTCAGCGGATTTTGCAGCTTTGCTGCCGTCACCGCAATATCTATTGTCTTCTGCAAAAGATCCTTCACCGTTACAATTCCTGAATATTCCCCTTTGTTAGTTACCACTATAAAGTCATAGAGGCACTCGTTCTCTCTCTCCATAGCTGTGTTCGCAACAACACTTATAGACGTCATATAATCCACCTCCAGAAATCTTCTTTCCATGATGGAACCTATTTTCTTTCTTTGATGGAGGCTGAAACCATATCTGCCTCCCAAACACTGATTCAACTTATCCTTTGTCACTATTCCTACTACCTTGTTACCATCAAGTACCGTTACTCCCTGTATATCAGGATTTTTATCAAATAATATGGCAGCATCCACTACCACCATCTGTGCCGGAATTGTCTTCCCTCTCGTACTAATATTATCTATGTAATACTTTTCAACCCCGAGACTGATTCCGCTATTTTTCTTCATATTACATTTTTTTATAATCGAAAGAACACTCTCATCAACCTTTCCTATTATTTCTCCAGGCCGCCCAAGCAGATATCCTTGTCCATAATGGGCTCCAATCTCTATAAGAGTGTTTAATTCCTCTATTTCTTCAATCCCCTCTGCAATCAAAAACATTCCCAAACTATCGGTAAGCCCTACTAAGCTTTTAGCTAGAGCACGTTTCATACTATCATTATGAATATTCCTAACCAACTTCATATCCATCTTTATGTAATGCGGCTTAATATCACAGATTAAATTCAATCCGGAATAACAAGAGCCCACATCATCCAGCGCAATCTCATATCCCTGTTCCTTATAATGCGTAACCGTCGCCTGAAATGTTTCGCTTTCCTTAACAGCACTTTGTTCCGTTATTTCTATCGCCACCTGATCAGGAGAAACATGATAAACCTCCAGATGCTCTTTCGTAAACCCCTGTCTAAACTTTGCATCATGCATCACAAGCGGATTAACGTTTAAAAAAAGCTTTTTATTATAACATCCGTTTTCAAAAAACATATTCAAAGTTTTCGTCCTGCAAAGCTGCTCCAGATCCCATATCCTCCCCTGTAGGACTGCCTGTTCAAACAATTCCGCTACGCTGATAATATCCGTTCTTCCTTCTATCTGACTCAATGCTTCAAATCCCAGAATATTGCCATCCCTGAGAGAAACAATCGGCTGAAATACCGGCCGTATTCTTTCCTCCGCGATAATATCTCTAAGTTCTTTCTCCATATTTGCCATTTCTGTCCTGCCTCTCCATCCGGTACTATCAGCATAAGGGTTACCTATCTCCCATATTCTTCCCAACATACAATATTATTTTTATGGTAAAGTATATTTTTCTTCGCGACTATCTCTCCTATCTTAATATTGTGTAAAATATACGTAAAAAGGCTGTGCTTTAGGCACAACCTCTCATACAACAAATTAATATTTAGCTTATTACCCGATAAACATCGCATCTCCAAAGCTGAAAAACCGATATCTTTCACGTATCGCTTCTTCATAAGCATGAAGGACATTTTCTCTGCCCGCGAGGGCGGATACAAGCATCACGAGAGTGGATTCCGGGAGATGGAAATTGGTAATGAGTCCATCCAATATGCGGAAACGATAACCGGGATAAATGAATATTTCGGTATTTCCACAGCCTTCACGGAGTATTCCGTTCTCATCGGTAGCGCTCTCCAGCGTGCGGCAACTCGTTGTGCCCACGCAGATTACTCGTTTTCCCTTCTTCTTTGCCCCGTTTACTTTATCCGCGGCTTCCTTTGTCACCTGATAATATTCCGAATGCATATGATGCTCCAATATATTATCCGCTTTTACAGGACGGAAGGTCCCAAGTCCTACATGTAAGGTCACATAGGCGATATCTACGCCTTTTCCCTCTATGAGACTAAGAAGTTCCTTGGTGAAATGAAGTCCTGCTGTGGGGGCCGCTGCAGAACCTTCGTATTTGGCATAGACGGTCTGGTAGCGGCTCTTATCCTGAAGCTTATGCGTGATATAAGGGGGCAGAGGCATTTCCCCCAGTCGGTCCAACACCTCTTCAAAGATACCTTCATAATGAAATTGAATGAGGCGATTGCCTTCCTCTACCACATCCATGATTTCTCCGGTCAGGATGCCATCACCGAAGCTGATAATCGCTCCCGGCTTCGCCTTTTTGCCCGGCTTTACCAAGGCTTCCCATATATCATTTTCCTGCCTTTTTAGAAGCAGAACTTCTATTGCTGCACCGGTATCCGCTTTTACGCCGAGCAATCTGGCCGGTATCACCTTCGTATCATTGAGCACCAGACAGTCTCCCTGCTCCAGGCAGTCAATAACTTCCCGGAATATTTGATGCTTTATCTCTCCAGTATTCTTATCCAGTAAAAGGAGTCTCGAGCCGGAACGATCCTCCAGAGGATCCTGAGCAATCAGTTCCTCCGGCAATTCAAAATGAAAATCAGACTTCTTGAAATCTTTCATAAACTTTCACATTTCTTTCTAAAAGGTTTACAAGGAAGCATTGTTAAGAAATGCTATATATCCTCGTTTCGCTTCATATACGTCCGCCTTGCTCGTAGCTTCCCAAGGCGCATGCATATTCAGTACAGCTACGCCGCTATCGATAACATTCATACCATATAATGCGAGTATGTAAGCGATGGTTCCACCGCCGCCAAGGTCTACACGTCCAAGCTCCGCAGTCTGGAAGTTCACCTTTTCTTTGTCGAAGATTGCTCTAATATGTCCCAGATATTCCGCATTGGCATCGTTGGATCCGGACTTGCCACGAGAACCTGTAAATTTATTGAATACCATACCATTTCCTAAATATGCCACATTCTTCTTATCGAAACTGGAAGCAAAGGAAGGATCGAAGGCACTGCTCACATCGGAGGAAAGCATACAAGAGGATGCCAGGCATCTTCTCACATTCAGCTCACTGTATTCTCCCGCAAGGTTCATCACCTCTGCTACTGCGTTTTCAAAAAACCGAGACTGCATGCCGGTAGCACCTACACTGCCGATTTCTTCTTTGTCCACGAGAATACAGCAAGCAGTTCTATCTGACTGCGTCACCTCCATCATTGCCTTAAGGGAAGAGAATGCGCAGACTCTATCATCTTGACCATAGGCTAAGATCATACTTCTATCGAAGCCCGCTTCTCTTGCCTTACCCGCAGGAACCACTTCAAGTTCTGCAGAAATGAAATCCTCTTCTTCCATATCATAATTTTCTTTCAAGATAGCCAAGATTCCCTGTTTCACCGCATCCTTCGGCCGTGATTCCTCTTTGCCGTTTTCCACCTGGTTCTTATCAATAATAAGAGGTTTATTTCCTATGATAATATCGAGAGCTTCTCCTTCAATTACTCTGGATGCCTTTTTCTCAAGCTGCTCTGCCGCAAGATGAATTAAAAGGTCGGAGACGAAGAATACAGGATCGTCTTCATTTTCGCCCACATTGATTTCCACCGTTGTTCCATCCTTTTTCACAACAACTCCATGGATGGAAAGGGGAATCGTCACCCACTGATACTTCTTAACACCACCATAATAATGGGTATCGAGATAAGCGAAACCACCTTCTTCATAAAGCGGATTCTGCTTAATATCCAATCTCGGAGAATCCAGATGTGCACCGAGAATATTCATTCCCTCGGCCATCGGCTTATTTCCCAGACGGAACATAACGATCGACTTATTCATCCACACTGAGTAAACCTTATCTCCTGCCTTTAATTCTTTGTTCTGCTTCATAAGAGACTGTAATTCTTGATAACCATCCTTTTCAATGGTATTTACAATAGTATCGATACATTCTCTCTCTGTCTTTCCATTATCCAAAAATTCCATATACTCTTTGGCATGAACTTCTAATTCCTCTAACTGCTCTTTACTATAAGTATCCCAAATATTCTTATTTTCCATATTCTGTAATGGCATCGATTGCTGCCATACCTCTCTTTCTTGTATTGTTTTAGGTAATTACGAAACTTATACTTATTATATGTGAAACTTTTGCAGCTTATCTGTTTCGTAATTACCTATTTTTATCATCCATCTTATTTATTGACGAAGCTCAATTCCCATGCCCTCAAGTCCATTCAATATCTTCTTCATAGCCGCACTCACATCTCCCTCTTCTAAGGTTCTGTCCTTTGCACGGAACGTAATGGAATAAGCCACTGACTTGAAGCCTTCTTTAATCTGTGCCCCTTCATAAATATCAAATAACTGATATGACTCCAGAAGCTTGCCGCCTCGTTGTTCAATCATTTCTTCAATCTGTCCTACCAGGATATTCTTCGGAACTACCATACTGATATCGCGGGATACGGCAGGATATTTCGCAATACCTTCGTATTTTCTATCAAATGTTGCGAAGGGAACTACCTCGGGCATATCCAGCACTGCCACATACACCTTCGTTCCAATATCGTAGTTATCGCATACCTCCGGATGTATCTCTCCCAGATAACCCACAATCTTTCCTTCATAGACAATCTCTGCCTGACGTCCGGGATGAAGGAAGGACTTTCCTGCTTCCGGATTATAAGCTACCTTCTTATTCATGCCGATACTGTCAAAGAACTCTTCTACAACACCCTTCATCGTAAAGAAATCACCCTCGCCATACATACCGAGTGTAAATTGCATTCTCTCATCAGGAAGCTCCGTCAGAGGAAGGGATTTCGCTACATAAATATTACCAAGCTCATATAATTTTACATCTTTATTTCTTCTATTATAATTCGTAGCAAGACTGGTCAGCATTCCATTTAAGGAAACAGTCCTCATAATCGAGAAGTCCTCACCGAGAGGATTTGCTATGGTAATTGCTCTTCTCAACTCACTGTCCTGTGTAATTAATAACTTATCGAATACTTTCGGACTTTCAAAGGAATAGCACATTCCCTGCGAAAAACCACAGAATTCTGCAATATCTCTCGCTTTTTGTTCAATGCGTAATTTAAAGGGGAGCTTTCCGGTTGTAGCCTCACCGCGGGGAAGAGATACAGGAATCTTATCATATCCATAAAACCTTGCCACTTCTTCCGCGATATCTGCAAATCCTAAAATATCCTGACGGAAGGAAGGAATTATAAGCATTCCTGTTTCTTCTACGTAGGTAAGCTCAATCATCCCGAAAATCTGGAGCATTTCCTCCCTCGAAATATCAGTGCCTAATAATTTGTTAATTTTCTCCGGCTCAAACTTAATCTGTACTTTTTCCTTGACAGGCGCACATACGTCCACAAGTCCGCTCACCACTTCTCCGCAGCCCAGCTCCTGTATCAATTGACAAGCCCTGTTAATCGCAGCCTCTGCATTGTTCGGGTCAAGCCCTTTTTCAAATTTGCTGGAAGCATCGGTGCGAAGTCCGATCCTTTTGGCTGATTTACGAATATTGGTGCCGTTAAAAGTAGCTGCCTCGAATAAAACTGTTTTCACTTCATCCGTAATTTTAGAGTTCTCGCCTCCCATAATTCCGGCAATACCTATTTCTTTCTCCGCGTCACAAATCATCAGCACTTCTTTATCCAATTTTCTCACTTGACCGTCCAACGTCTGGAACTCATCTCCATCCTTCGCACGGCGGACAATAATTTTATGTCCCGCAATGGTATCCAGATCAAAAGCATGCATCGGCTGACCGTATTCTTCCATTACATAGTTCGTAATATCCACAAGATTATTAATGGGACGAATGCCGCTCGCTGCCAAACGTCTTTGCATCCATTTCGGTGAGGGACCTATTTTAATATTAGTACAGACTCTCGCCACATAGCGGGAACACAAGTCAGGATCCTGCACCTCAACGGATATATAGTCTTCTACTTTTTCGCCATTCTCCTGCACTACGATTTCAGGTATAAGGAAAGGCTTTCTGTAGGTAGCCGCCGCTTCTCTTGCAATACCGAGTACACTATAACAATCTACACGATTGGATGTAATCTCATATTCAAATACGGTATCTCTAAGGCCTAAGACTTCGATAGCATCCGCCCCGACAATCACATCATCTTCGAATATATAAATACCGTATTCCGGCGCTTCCGGATACATTTCCCTGGTCGCTCCGAGTTCTTCAATCGAACACATCATACCGAAGGAAGGAATTCCACGCAGCTTTCCCGCCTTAATTTCAATTCCACCTGCCGGAAGAGCTCCTCCATCATGTCCTCCTGCTACCTTGCCTCCGTCAAGAACTACCGGTACCTTATCGCCTTCCTTCACGTTGGGCGCACCGGTAACAATTTGAACAACTTCATTTCCTACATTTACCTGACATACGATCAATTTATCCGCATCGGGATGCTTCTCAATCTTATCGATTTGTCCCACTATTATCTTTTCCAAGTTCTTATCTAACCGCTGATAGCCTTCTACCTTTGTTCCGGACAATGTCATCGCATCACAATATTCCTGATCGGTGCATTCTAATTCCGGTACATATGCTTTAATCCATGATAATGCTGTATTCATCTTCTATTCTCCTTCATTTTATGATACTAGGGTCAAAAGATCATATGTCTCATGCTTGCATGAGAAAACATGACTTTGTGACCCGCAAAACATGAGAAAGTAGCCCGAATAGGGCAGATTTCGAATGTTGTACCCTAACTTGAGTTAGGGTTGGGATTGCGAGAGCACAAAGTGCGTAGCAATCCGTAGGTATCATGAGGCCAAATGCCTTTTGACGCCCTATTATTTTATGGGTACCAGGTAACACTAGAACTGCCTCAAGAAACGGATGTCGTTCTCGTAAAGCAGACGCATATCATCGATCTCATATTTCAGCAACGCAATACGTTCCAGACCTACACCGAATGCAAATCCTGTATATTCTTCCGGATTAATACCGCTCATTTCGAGAACATGCGGATGTACCATGCCGCAGCCCAAGATTTCAATCCAGCCGGAGCCTTTACAGAAACGGCATCCGTTTCCTCCGCATTTATAACAAGAAACATCCATCTCCGCACTGGGCTCTGTAAACGGGAAATGGTGGGGTCTGAATTTCACCTTTGTGCTTTCTCCGAATAACTCTTTTGCGAATTCTGCAAGGGTTCCTTTTAAGTCTGAGAACGTAATATTTCTATCAATAACCAATCCCTCTATCTGATGGAAGGAAGGAGAATGGGTAGCATCCACCTCATCGGAACGGAATACTCTTCCCGGCGCCAACATACGAATAGGCAGGTATCCTTTTTCCATTTCATGTACCTGCGTAGGAGAAGTCTGCGATCTTAAAAGAATATCTCCGGTAATATAGAAGGTATCCTGCTCATCCTTCGCCGGATGTCCATCAGGAATGTTAAGAGCCTCGAAGTTATAGTAGTCCCTTTCTATTTCAGGGCCTTCCACCACTTCATAACCCATCCCCACAAAGATTCGCTCCACTTCCTCGAGTGCGATCGTATTCGGATGGCGATGTCCCACATTTTGTTTCTTCGCAGGAAGCGTCACATCGATCACTTCTTCTTTCATTTTAGATTCACGAATCATACGTTCCATTTTTACTTTGTATTCTTCTAATACTTTTTCAATCTCTTCTCTTGCCTCATTGACGAACTGTCCAACCTTAGGCCTCTCTTCCGGGGCTACGTCCTTTAGGCTTTTTAAAACTGCGGTAAGCTCACCTTTCTTTCCAAGGTAGCTCACTCGAATCTCATTTAACTTTTCCAGTGCATCACTTGACTCAATTTGTTTAAGGGCTTCTGCCTTAATTTGTTCTAATCTCTCTCTCATGATTTTTCCTTTCTCTATTCAATTTACCGCGTGGTCGCGCACCCTAGCCCTGATCCTTTTGTTCCATGCGCGTAGCTGCGCATTCTTATGTAATAGGAGCACTTTCCCATTACATAAAAAACGTCCCCAAACACTACTAAATGTAATGTCAGGGACGAAATTATTCCGCGGTACCACCCGAATTCCTGTTAACACAGACTCTCTTCTCACATAACGCGTGATTAACGTCCTTCACTACTTCCATCTCGATTGCTACGGCAATCACAGATAGCTGTTCATGAGGCTGCTCCGGTGGGAATCTCAAGTGACATTTGAACTGGGGGAAGCTTTCAGCCGATGACTTCCTCTCTCTGACAGAAAATGTAACTCTACTAACACCTTCATAGCATTTCTACTGTTATTTTATTACAACCACTCTAATTAACTGCCTTTTATTGTATGGAATCTTTCAGCGATTGTCAAGTCCCTTCTTTTTCAAAGGGCCAAACAAGAACTGATAAGCCGGGCCAAAATACCGATTGATAAAGGCCCCTATCATAATGATATACATACACATATACATCCAAAGCATAATAATAACGATGGTCGCCAGATTCCCATAGGTATTGAAGTCATTAACTCTTGTCACATATATAGAAAAAGCCCAGGAAAAGACATTCCACACGACCGCAGAAAATACAGCACCGGGAATCTGCCAGGTAAAACGCAGCTTTTTATTCGGTATATAAGCATAAATCATCGTAAATCCTAAAATCATAACGGAGAAGGAAAACAGCAGTCGAAAATGCATTAAAAAGTCAAATACCTTTTTGCTCTGGGGAATACTTCTTATCACACCGGCTACTAATGCGTTACCAAATACCATCACAACAAGCGACAATAGAACAACAAGAAGCATCAATATCGTATAAAAAGAAGCAATTCCACGGAGCACCACATAACTTCTATTCTCATCCACATCGTTAATTTCATTCAATCCCCTAATGAGGGCCAGCATTCCTTTTGCCGCCGACCAAAGCGTAGCGATTGCCGCAATCGAAATTACACCTGCCGACTGGTCATATACATCTCCAATAATCGATACAACGAGGGAATCCACCATATCCGGTGTCATCTCCGTAATAAATCTCATAAGAGCAGCCTCCGTAATCGAAGTATACGGAATGATGGCACAGAGCAAAACCAGCATGGGAATTAAAGATAGAAATAAGAAAAATGCAGTGCTGGATGCAAATGCACTAATATTTTTCCTATTCGTCTGTCGATTGAAATCTCTACAAATATAAATAACTCTTCTTAACATCTTTTTATTTACCGCCAATCTTATTATATAGACGGCGATTTAATCGCCGTCTGCACCGAGCCCGGTCGCTTTGCGACAAAACACTACTTCGTGCGAGTGTGCATCCGCCGGAGGCATCGATATATCCGGTGTTTTTTAATCACCGGATATATCGTAAGCATTCTGAATCTCGCACGATTGATAGAAAAAGGAAAGAATTTCTTTCGCATCCAATCCTGCATTCGCCATGGCCTTGGCACCATTCTGAGACATACCCACTCCATGCCCATAGCCGCCACCGATTAAGCTATATCCTACCACAATACCGTCCTCTTTGCCAATAGTAAGAACCATGTAAGCGCTGGGAAGCAGGGTCGGCGATGCTATCTGGCTGCCATCCTGTCTTACCACCATACTCTCTCCATCATTGAGCACATAACGGATATTATGCTCCGAGATGACTTTATATGTATTTTTCGTACCCTCAATAATAAGTTCATCGGCAGCACCTCCCGATGTTCTCTTCTCAATATATATATTTTTGATATCGCCCAGTTTTTTTACAGGCTGTGCCACAAAGCTCCCGCTCTTTTCCTTCGTCAGAATAAGTTTCTCATTGGCCTCATAACGTTTTTGGAGGATAGACAGAATCTTCTCTGTATCGATCTTCGTCACTTCATAATTCCATCGATACCAAGCCTCTTCTCTTTCATAATCGGAATCGAAGGTCTGACCGATGAAAGAAGAAAAGGTATCCTCATCCATCATCGCTTCTCCAGTATACGTTCCCTCTTCCCTTCCTATTCGCACGGGTACGAGATAAGACAAGTCTTCCGGTGTGTCCGATTTCCATATATTGCTATCCGCACCAAAGCCACAGGAGGTGGAATAATAATAAGAACCACATAAACTTTCTCCATAATATAATAGCTGACCTGTGGTCTCTTTTACTGCTTTTGTCGTATCCGCATGTTCCGAAATATTATTGTATACCTGGTATCCGGCGCTATCGTCCACATGAGCACCGAATCTGGCGATACCGGAACTTAACATATGTCGATAGGCATATGTTCTGGCACATACTGCCTGAGCCTTTAATGCCTCTATCGGGTAAGAGGCCGGCATCTCGCTGGGAACGACCGAATATAAGTATTCCTCCAACAGCACTTCATTCACGATAACAAACCCATCCGGCGCTTTTGTTATTTCCATTTTCCCACGATAGGAAGGCGTTCCTTGTGACCGTTCCACGGACAACAAGCGGATTCTGCCCGTAAGTGCCAGAGGTTCTACGTAAATGCGCTCTCCTCCAAGGTATTCGCTTCCTTCTTCGATAAGTACTTTTTCTCCTGCCTTATACTCCTGCTTTTTCGGTTCCTTGTAATCGCCATAGGTAATTACAAAATCCGTATCCGCCGTCAACTCCACCTTTTGATGATATGCATTGGTAAAGGAGGTATTCTTTATGACAATACGAATATTCTCCATGGCTTCCTGTCTCGTGACAAGCCCTGCACAAATGGAGCCATCTTCCAAAACAAAATCCGTAAAATTATAGCCAATGCTTAAATCCTTTTGTTCCCATTCTTCGAGCTTTCCATAAAGCTTATAGATTTTCATCCCATCTCTAACCGGATACTTGCCGTATCCTTCTATTTCAATTCCCTCTTCCGAAACACTTAATAGCTTTCCGCTTAGCTTCTCTTCTTTTACCGTCACCGACTGCAGCTTGCCATCCGCAAATTCTAAATCCGCAACCTGCTCTCTGGCAGATTCTTCTGCCCGTTCATAGGCAATCTTAACTTCATATCCTTTTAGAAATACTCTTAACTGCTTCTCCCTGGCCTCCATAATCCACGCATTTACCAACTGATATCCCCGGCTCACCGGTTCATAAACCGTCAGAAAAACATCGTCTTTTCGATAAGCCTTCACTGTCTGATATTTATACTGCAAAAAGGAATCGGAGCGAAAAGAAAACGCCCCTTCTTCCGTCAGCATTTCTCTGCTGCCAAAAGTATTTCCATCCTGATCCGTCACTTCCTCGCCGCTCCCAAGCACAACTGAAGTTACAAGCATAATCTCAGAATTCATCTCATAGGCAATGAGAAGTCGCTCATAAAAGGAATACCAGTCCTCTTTCAGAACATACATCTCCTCTTTATACTTCCCTTTATATTCTTTTTCACACCATTTGGTAAGATCCCCAATCACATTTCCCTGTTCATCTTTCCATTCACCGCTCCCTTTCTTAACGGATATTTCCTGAACTAACGTTAAAAACTGTCCGTATGTTAAAAGGGCATCTCCTGCCGCATTCCTCTCATCTATCGAATCCGCATTTTCCTCCCATAGTGCCTCAGCTAATATCCTGGCATCTTGCAACCTTATATATTCTCCCTCAGGCTGTCTGACAATGCCGATGCATAAACTAACGACTAATATGTATCCGACAATAAGTATGCCTATAATACAAAACAGCGTTTTTAGAAATAACTTGTTATTTTTATCCATTAAAAACTTTTTATTCATTAAAAATCTCCCGGCCAGTACCCATTATGTATTCTGCAGTAACTATTCAGCAGGTCTGCGCATTTACTGCGCGGACCGTAAGAAAACGCGGAATAGCAAATGAAAATCCCATCACCGGAGGTGATTTTAATGGATTTTCACAAAGCAATCTTTGCTTTTGTAGCTGTGAGGGTACTGAACAGTTACATTCTGCATTGGAAAAAAGCAGCCAATACGGCTGCTTTTTTCATTCGTAGAATCCTACATTTATCCCCAAAATGCCGATTCTTGTACTTTGACTCCTAGCAATGCTAGGTGGGTGACCGCAACCTTACTTTTGCCTTCCCCTCCAATCCTCTTGCGAGTGGGGGCTTGACAGCTATAAGATGATGTAGGAATCCCGTTTAAAGTATCTGTAGGTTCAAAATAACAAGAGTTGTCGAACATTTCAGGTTAATAATATTATATCCAACCCAATCATAAAATACAACAGCTAATTTTCCATTTTACTTTTCTAAATAATGGAAAGCATGGATTTTTCTATATTTTTAAAGGCTTTGTCACTTCCTTTAACCATTCCTTTTCTTCCTCTGTCAGATACTCCTTTGTTCTTGTATATACTTCTTCATGGTATCTGTTCAGCCTTTCTATATCCGCCGGCTGCATATATGCCGTATCAATAGCATCCCTATCGATAGGAACGAAGGTAAGGGTATCGAAATACATGAATTGCCCATCTGTATTTTTCTCTCCCTTTCTCACTACGATTATATTTTCCGTACGGATACCATGACTGCCCTCGATATAAACCCCCGGTTCATTAGAAATCACCATTCCCTCTTCGAGCACTGCATCCTTCATTCCCGGTGCATACCTCCATCGTATGCCTTGAGGTCCTTCATGAACATTCAAGATATAACCGATGCCATGTCCGGTTCCGCATTTGTAATCAATGCCTATATCCCACAGGGGCTGCCTTGCCAGGATATCCAGATTTCTTCCTGTACAACCATATAAGAACTTAGCTGCCGTAAGCTGCAGCATTCCTACTGCCACCTTCGTAAAATGTTTCTTTATCTCCGGATCGATTTCACCGAGAACTATGGTTCTTGTTACATCGGTCGTTCCACCCATATATTGTCCGCCGGAATCCAGCAGCAGCATTCCCAGCGCTTCGATTTTTTTCGCACTCTCAGGCGAAGCATCGTAGTGCATCATTGCCGCATTTTCCTTATATGCGCTAATCGTCGGAAAGGATAAATCGAGAAATCCATCGATTTCTCTTCGCAGACCATCCATATATTCCGCTGCCGAAAGCTCAGTTATCTCTTCTCTTCCCACATTCTTCTTCAGCCAATAAATAAATTTAATAACCGCAGCGCTATCCTTAAGGTACACCTTTTCCATATGGGAAAGCTCTGTCTGATTTTTTACCGCTTTCAAGCTTTCTGTAGGGTTATCACCAGCCTGGCACTCGGCCCGCTGCGTCAGAATCTTATATAAGGCATAATTTAAATTGCCTTCATCCACAAATACCCTGCCTTTATAATCATATCTTTGCAGGAAATCTGTTACTTCTTCATAATCTCTGATTTCAATCAGATTGTCCTTCGCATAACGCGCGAACTCTTCTGTCACTTCCTCTTGTTGTATAAATAAGTAAAACTCATGAAGTGTAATAAAACCATAGGATAACGCCACCGGATTGCAAGCCACATCTTTTCCTCTGATATTTATGAGCCACATCAAATCATCCAGTTTACTTAACATTAGGTATTCTGTACCTGCTGCCTTCATAGCCGCCCGTACTGCGCGAAGCTTTTCCTGCATGCTCTGTCCGCTGATTTCCTCCGAAAGTACCATCACTTCATGTTTCGGTAAGTCCGGTCTTTCTTCCCATAATCCATCCGCCACGTCCTCCGCATAAGCGAAACGAATATTCCTATCCTTTAGTTTTTCTTCCAGCGACTTTCCTTCTTTAGTACTTACGACCCTTCCATCGAATCCAAGCGTCTGCCCATCTCCCATATTCGATTGCAAGAACTCCGGAATATCCGGTACACCTTCTTCGAACATGCGAAAAAGTGTGATTCCTGTTCCTGCCAGCTCTTTCTCTGCCTGAATGAAATATCTGCCGTCCGTCCAAAGCCCTGCCGTTTCAGCTCCTATAACGAGGGTTCCGTTCGAACCTGTGAAGTTAGAAAAATATTCTCTCACTTTAAAATGGTCATCCACACTTTCGGAACCATGAAAATCCGAAGTGGGGATCATATAATAATCAATCTTCTTTTCTGCCATCTTACTGCGTAAAGCGGCAAGACGTCTCTGAATTCCCTGAGCCATCAATATCCTTCTGCCTTTCCGCCGCCTAGTATGCTTACTGCGGATGACGTGCCAATGCGGCTGCAGCCTTCTCCTAAGAAAACTTCCAAGTCTTCTTTCGTCTTCACTCCGCCTGCTGCTTTTATTTTCACATTAGGGCCGATATTTTCTTTGAACAACTTCACATCTTCTAATGTAGCACCGTTTGTCCCAAATCCCGTAGAAGTCTTAATATAATCAGCACCTGCCGCAGTTACCGCTTTACACAGAGCAATTTTCTCTTCCTCCGTTAAATAGCAAGTCTCCACAATGACTTTTAGAATATGAGAACCACAAGCTTGCTTTAACGTTCTTATCTCATTTTCCACTTTTCTGAAATCGCCATTTTTCACATCGCCGATATTCACCACCATATCGATTTCGGAAGCGCCATCTTCTATCGCCTGATTCACCTCAGCTACTTTCGCCTGCGTTACACTGTAGCCTAATGGGAAACCGACTACTGTACATATATTGACCTTCTCTCCATAAGTATCGTGAATGCGTTTGATATAAGATGGAGGAACACATACAGAAGCAGTATGATACTCCATCGCTTCTTCACACAATACCTGTATATCCTCCCATGTGGTAAATGCCTTTAACTGCGTGTGGTCTATATACTGTAAAATTTGTTCGTTCGTCATAATCTCTTCCTCCGTTTTCTTTTTTCATCCTGTGATTATTCTAATATGAAATGATAAAAAAAGAAAGAGGCATTTGTTTTTTAGCCATACAATATACTGTTAACAGATATCTTTTTGCTCTATTTCACAAAAAACATTCAACTATATCTATTTTTATAAGTATTTTTATGCTATTATTTATCTGTTGACAGTTTATATAAACAAAAATGATCATTATGCTTGTTACTGGGGGGTGCAAGCTGCAAGAAAGGGAAGGTGATTTCTATAGACCATAATGTTTACTCCCAAGTTACTCCAGAGATCGTTCAGCTCGCCAAATTAAGTGAACAGGCTGACATCATCGAATCAGAACTATTTACACAATATGATGTTAAGCGGGGACTGCGAGATGTAAGCGGCAGGGGCGTACTTGCCGGGCTTACACATATCTCCGATGTACGTGCCAATAAAATGGTGGATGGCATACAGACTCCCATTCACGGCGATTTATTCTACCGCGGTTACAACGTCAAAGACCTGGTAACCGGTTTTACAAAAGATAACCGTTTCGGTTTCGAAGAAACCACCTACCTTCTACTATTCGATAAGCTGCCCACCGATAAGGAATTGGAAGACTTTTCTTCCCTGCTTTCCTATTACCGCAGCCTTCCTACCAGCTTTGTTCGTGATATTATTATGAAGGCGCCCAGCCGTGATATGATGAATACCTTAGCAAGAAGCGTTCTCACCTTATATTCCTATGATGACAGGGCAGATGATACCTCTCTTCCTAACGTGCTGCGACAGAGTCTCCAACTCATCAGCCTCTTTCCTCTGCTTTCTATTTATGGCTATCAAGCATATAGCCACTATCATGATGGTAAGAGCCTGTATATTCATCCCCACAGGCCGGAATTATCCACCGCAGAGAATATATTGCATATCCTTAGACCGGACAGCTCCTACACACCTCTTGAGGCACGGATTCTGGATATTGCTCTCGTATTACATATGGAACATGGCGGAGGCAACAACTCCACCTTTACCACCCATGTAGTCACCTCTTCTTTGACCGATACCTATTCCGTTATCGCGGCTGCTATCGGCTCCTTAAAGGGACCAAGACACGGCGGTGCTAATATTAAAGTGGTACAAATGTTTGAAGACATGAAAAACAATATTTCCGATTGGGAAGACGAAGAACAAATATCCGATTATCTCACCAGGCTGCTTCACAAGGAAGCCTTCGACCATGCCGGTCTCATCTACGGTGTTGGCCATGCCGTTTATTCCAAATCAGACCCGCGTGCTGTTATCTTCAAATCCTTTGTCGAAAAGTTATCTGAGGAAAAGGGACTGCAGAAGGAATTCGCTCTTTATTCTCTCGTTGAACGGCTGGCACCGGAAATCATCGAAAGGGAACGGCAAATATATAAAGGCGTAAGTATTAACGTAGACTTTTACTCTGGCTTTGTTTACCATATGCTGGATTTACCATTAGAACTTTATACTCCTATTTTCGCTATTGCCAGAATATCCGGCTGGTGCGCACACCGCATGGAAGAACTTGCCAACAACGGCAAAATCATCCGCCCGGCTTACAAAGCAATCGGGGAGGATCGCTGCTATACCGATATATCGAAAAGGTAAAATAAAAACTAAAATCAAAAAGCCATGTATAAAAGGAACAACTTTTCCTTCCATACATGGCTTTTATATTATGATACCAGGGTCCCAAAGTCATGCGTTTCATGCTTGCATGAAAAAACATGACTTTGGGACCCGCAAAGCATGAGAAAGTAGCCCGAATAGGGCGGATTTCGAATGCTTTAGGATTGCGAGAGTACGAAGTGCATAGCAATCCGTAGGTATCATTATATTATGCAACTATCAAGCACCCGCACAGTTACTCATCGATAAACATTTTACGCGCTCTGCTCGAAGATATCGCGAATAAAATTAATATTACCATAAAACATCCGACAGCAACGAGGGATAAATAGGATGGCCCATTAAATCTCGTTGACACAATTCCGAACAACCCGATAATACATGTAAGGATTCCCATAAAAAGTGATTTGGGGAACATATACCGGATAAAGCCTTCCTTATCGCGAATATTATCTACGTCCACATCCTTACTAACGATGGCTCCACCCGTAATCTTTCCGGTAGTCTTCATAACGATTGCCGTATAAATCAGATAAACACCACTGATTATAATTAGAAAATCAAATATATTCGTATCCACGTTGAGTCCATGCCTTTCTCTGTTACAGTTCAGTAATCTTTTTTTGTCCCTTACTTAAGCTTTAAGAATGCCTCTACCGTCTTTTGCATTTCGTCATTTCCGCAGACATGATCATGCAGTACCGGCGCTGATTTAATCTCTTCAATCGCTTCCGGCACAGCTACATTCGCCAAAGCGGATAATTCATCCACTAATTCAAAATCGGACATACTATCATACTTCTCATCGATAGCATCCATTACACTTCTTGTGAATTTAAACGGGCTCGCTGTGGAGGCGATTACCGTCTTCGTTTCATCCTTTTTGTCTTCTTTATATTTCTCATAAACACACGCTGCTACTGCCGTATGTGTATCGATCACATAGCCTGTCTTTTCATACAAGGCCTTAATCATATCCGCAGTCTCTTTTTCCGAAGCATAACCGCCATAGAAGTCTGCCAAAAGTTCCTTCATATCGGCTGTGACCTCATATTTACCTTCGCCGCCTAATGCTTTCATCAACTGAGCAGTCCGACCCGAATCGTTTCCGGCAACTCGGTAAATCAGACGTTCCAGATTACTGGAAATTAAAATATCCATAGAAGGTGAACTGGTTAACATAAATTCCCTGTTTCTATCATAAACACCGGTCTGGAAGAAATCATACAGTACCTTATTATCGTTAGAAGCACAAATCAGCTTATCGATGGGAAGCCCCATATTCTTAGCATAAAAAGCAGCCAGAATATTGCCGAAATTACCGGTAGGAACGACTACATTAATCTTCTCACCTTCTGTTATTTCTTCTTCTGCCAGAAGTCTCGCATAAGCATATATATAATATACAATCTGAGGAACGAGCCGTCCGATATTAATCGAGTTAGCGGAAGAAAACTGATATCCCTGTTCTCCCATTCTCTCTTCCAGTACCTTGTCCGCAAAAATATTCTTCACTCCGGTCTGGGCATCATCGAAATTGCCGTGAATACCTACCACATATGTATTATCACCCTTCTGCGTCACCATCTGTTTCTCCTGGATGGGGCTTACTCCGTTCTTAGGATAAAACACGATGATTTTCGTTCCTTCTACGCCAGCAAATCCCGCAAGGGCTGCTTTCCCGGTATCTCCCGAGGTAGCTGTAAGGATTACGATTTCATTTGTTACATTATTCTTCTTCGCCGCGGTCGTCATCAGATGAGGAAGGATAGAAAGTGCCATATCTTTAAAAGCGATGGTAGCACCGTGAAATAATTCGAGATAATAAGCACCATCCGCACTAACAAGAGGTGCGATAATTTCAGTATCAAACTTCGAATCATATGCGCGTTCAATACACTGTTTCAATTCTTCTTCCGTAAAATCGGTCAGATACAGTTTCATAACCTCATAAGCTACTTCCTGATATGTCATACCCGATAATTCCTTCATACTCTTTTCGAGGGTCGGAATACTGCTTGGAACGAACAATCCGCCATCCTTAGATATTCCTTGCAAAATGGCTTTCGATGCTGTTACCTGAATCTCATTATTTCTCGTACTGCTATATAATACTTCCATTGAACTACCTCTCCGCCTGTTTTATCTTAGAGTCCCTTTAACGAATTCACCAATTAAAGCAAACACTTGTTATCGGTTCATAAGTATATCATATATTTACTTTCCGCGCAATGTCAGGAAAAGAATTCATGTCCTCCATAAGAAAACAAAAGCGTCAGGCTATTATCGAACCATTTCATTCGTTCGGGATTCGCATGCTTCCTCGAGGCAAAATAAAGCGCCCCCCTCGTAATATCCTCACCGTAAAGCACTTTCTCTACCGCCTCTTTCGTCTCTTCGCTCACACAAATCTTATCATATCTTCCGTCAGAAACAGGGGAGAACTGTGACACACCATTCTCCTTTTGGAATACTACCTCTTTTACCGTATCGGGAAACTTATCACAATCCACCCGGTTCATTACTACTCCGGCCACAAGCATCTTTCCTGTGATATCTTCGCCTCCGGCCTCCGCCTCTACAATACGCAGAAGTACTTCATAATCTTCCTTGGATAGCGTATACTTTGCTTTTCTCTCGATAACGCTATAGTCTACGACTCTTTGTCCCGATGAAGCACGTGATACCATTCGGATGAAGCTGACCGCATCAAGACTTGCGTATTCTTCCATAAATCGAATCTGAAATGCCGGAGTAGCTGCGATTCTATTAATCTGCAACTCTTTCACATTGAACCATGCCACTGCAAGTATCACATTACATAACAAAAGTATTGTTATATTTTTTTTGTACGTTCTCATATCTTCCTATTCCTCTTTTACTCTCCATGAATATTTTATTATTTGATGTATCCATGCCTTATATTTTTGTCACACAAATGTAACAGTTCTTTAATATTTTATACAAAGAGGTGTGAAAATATTTCTAAATTTGTATTCTTTTTTCTAAAATGTTATACTTAGGATAAAATTTTAGCATTTATTGTCATAAAATAGACAATATTAAAGTAAATTTTGCAGGTTATGAGAAAGGAAGGGTTAATTCAATGGAACAGAAATTGCCCGGCGTATATACCGCAAAGAGAAAAGATCATTCCATCTACTATCGTGCATCTATTACCTTTCGGGATAAGCATATTAGCCTGGGAAGCTATGATATCGCTCAAAATGCTCATCTCGCTTACAAAGAAGCTCAAAAATTAATAAATACAGCCGCTTTGTCTATAGATGATTATACGGAATCCTCTTTCTTATCCTTTGAAAAATGGGTTTGCCTTATAAATTTTAGAGATAACAGATTCTACTTCTCCACGCCCATTTATATAAAGCAAAAGTTTTTCTTATATTATCTTTCCCCTTCTTATGTGCTGAAGTTCGATGTCGATGATTTATTTTACTATTCTTCCCATAAAATCATGCGTAGAGGAGGTCACCTTTTCGTTGCTGATTACGGAATGCAGGTGAATATCCTAAATCGCTACGGTATTAAAAATTACGCCGTCGAAGGAAAAGATTACAGGTTTATCAATGGAGACAGTACAGACTTTCGCTATGAAAATATTGAGATTTTAAATCATTTTCATGGAATCACTCACGTGACCTCTCCTGATAACCGAATAAAATATAAGGTGCGTATCCATGTGAAAAGTAATTATGTGGTAGGTACTTACTCCACGGAAACAGAGGCTGCTATCGCTTATAACAAGGCTGTCGATATCTTAAAAAGAAATGGCATAGACCGCAATTATTCCCTCAATTACTTAGAAGGGCTTTCTCCTGCTGCCTATGCCGATATTTATACCAAACTTAAAATTTCTCCGAAAATTATGGAACTCACTTCTCCGAATAATCAATAAAACTAATGTTTAGATCTACCTCGCCGTTTACGCCTCCCACTTGGCCATCTAAGGTATATTGCCATATCTGGAACTGATACGGATAATCCGGCACATCCTCCTGCTGGGATAACCATATATCATAGCCCGTTAGCTTCGTCAAATCGATTTGCTTGATAAGCCATTCTTTTGTTCCATAAATCATAGGTTTATATCCGCCATTTTTCACCGTATCCAGAAATTCCTTGGTAATGGATGTCTTCTGTTCTCTGGAAAGAGTCTCTATCCTCGCCGTATCATTCTGCACATATTCCATATCGAAAGCAACCGGATAGGTTATCTTATAATTGCTTAAATTCTGCATGATGAAGTTAGCTTCCTCCACCGCTTCATCTGTCGTTATAGCCTGTGAAAAGAAATAAATACCGATGTCCAGTCCGGCTTCTGTCGCTTTCGTAATGTTATCTGCGAACTTCTCATCCAACATAATCTGACCACTTCCATAACCTCTGGCCCCCAGACGCAGCATAACGAAATCAATTCCGGATTCCTTCAAACTTACGAAGTCCACCTCCCCATTATATTTGGAAATGTCCGCTCCCAAGTAAGAATTCTTCTTTCCATCCTGATAATAGGCCATTTTGTCCGACTTCATTGTAAGCTTCGTAAAATCATAAGTGTTCTTCTCGAGATAGGGATTGATCAATACCCACTCCTCTGAGCCATCAGTATAAGTGAGGAGAGTATGCTTCCCATCATTGGCCGGATCCTGCTCCTGCTCTTCTTCATAATCGGAATACTTATTCCCTTCCTTCTTGGAGCTTTCTTCCTTGGAATCTTTCTCCTCATCCGCTTTCTCCGCACTGATTAACTCAGGGTCATTTTTCGGATACATATCCCAGAAATCCAAATCGGAAGCTGTCAGTTTATTTTCCCTGTACAGCCTCTCGATATCCTTCATTCTACTGCTTCCATGAGATGTAAGATTGTACTGCTCTGCCAATTCTACGGACGTTTCTCCTGATATATTATCGCCTTCTTCACCATCCGCTTCATGCTCCACAGCTACCACGGAATTTACCTGTTGTGTACTATTTCCTTTCCTTGGCTTATTCGCATTATTGGTAAGCATTACAACGCCCAGAATTAGCAATAGGCTTAAACTAACGCCTATCACCATGTATTTCATCGAGAGCCTAGCTCCCATATCATCATTTTCACCCGGTAATCTCATCGCTTCACTTCTTTTCCATTTCTTATTGCTTAATCTTTATATTCCTATGCTCTTTTTAAAATAGTCTTCTTCGGACATTTCTCCATGCAGACACCACATTCAATACACTTCTCATAGTCGATAGTAGCGTTAAACTCCACAACATCCACCGCTTCCGAAGGACAATTCTTCTTGCATAGCTGACATCCGATACATCCTACACTGCAGGCTTTTGTCGTAACCGGTCCTTTATCTTTGGAGTTACATGCCACTACATACATCGCATCGTAAGGAATCATCTTAATCAATTCCTTCGGGCACTCCTCCACACATTTACCACAAGCCTTACAAGCATCCCTGTCTACCACTGCAACTCCATTTACCACATGAATGGCATCGAAGGGGCATACCCTCACACAATTACCATATCCATGACAGCCATAATTACACGTTTTCGGTCCGCCACCAGGCACATATGCCATCATCCGGCAGTCCTCTACCCCTGAATATTCGTAGTCTCTTGTAGTTTTATCGCAGTCACCCTGGCATTCAACAAACGCTACCATTCTCGTGGCAGCCTCCGCTTCCACACCCATGATCTGTGCGACCGCCTTCCCTACCGCTTCCCCGCCTACCGGGCAGGCATTCACCGCTGCTTCTCCTTTTACGATAGCCGCCGCCAGGCCGGAACATCCCGGAAATCCACATCCACCGCAGTTATTGCCGGGCAGAGCCGCCAATACGGCCTCCTCTCTTTCATCCACTTCCACATGAAACTTAATGGCAGCGACACCGAGAAACACGCCGACAAAAAGTCCTATGGCTCCTATCATCGCCACTGCAATCACAACACCAGTTATACTCATACCACACCTCCTACAATAAGCCTGAAAATCCGCAGAAAGCGATTGCCATAAGTCCGGCTGTTACGAGCACAATAGGCATTCCCTTAAAGGATTCCGGTATATCGTTATATTCCATCTTTTCACGGATTCCTGCCAGAATTAAAATAGCGATGGTGAATCCTACCGCAGTGGCAAATCCATTGACAATTCCTGTCAGAATATCGTATTTCTTCTGAACGTTTACAAGCGCTACACCAAGCACCGCACAGTTTGTCGTAATGAGCGGTAAATATACGCCCAGAGACTGATAAAGGGATGGCATAAATTTCTTTAAAAACATTTCTACAAACTGAACGAGTGCTGCGATGACTAAGATAAACACGATTGTTTGCAGATAAGTAATATCGAACACCTCTAGTACATACTTATAAATCACTCCTGTTACCGCAGAAGCAAGGGTGATAACGAAAACAACGGCGATGCCCATTCCTGCAGCTGTATTGGTCTTCTTAGAAACTCCGAGAAAAGGACACAAGCCTAAGAACTGGCTGAGTACAACGTTGCTCACCAAAGAAGAACCGATCATAATTATCAACAAGTCTTTAATCATTTGTTACACTCTCCTTTTCTGAGGTATCGTAGAATTTATGACTGCAGCCCCCATCGGAACAACTCATGCAATCCTCATTACATCCTGACTGAATTTTCGACATATCTTTCCCCTTCTTCTGCCCGTTCGCCTTGATCTTATTCTGAATAGCCGTAAGCACTGCCAGAACGAAGAAGGCTCCCGGAGCCATAATGAAAATGGTGGCGGGTATATAAGACTCAGGCATAACGCGCAGACCGAACAGCTCGCCGGCACCGAGAATCTCCCTTACCGCACCGATACAAGTAAGAGCGAAGGCGAAACCGAGGCCCATACCGATGCCGTCGAACAAAGAGGGAATCACCGGGTTCTTGGAGGCATATGCTTCCGCTCTTCCCAAAATAATACAGTTCACTACAATCAAAGGAATATAGATTCCCAGTGCATCATATAAAGCCGGAATAAACCCTTCCAACAGTAGTTCCATCATCGTAACAAAAGAAGCGATAACAACGATAAATGCAGGAATTCTTACCTTATCCGGAATAATATTGCGAAGCGCCGAAATCATGGCATTACTGAGTGCGAGTACAACCATCGTCGTCAGTCCCATACCGAGTCCATTCATTGCCGAGGTCGTTACCGCCAAGGTGGGACACATACCGAGCATCAGCACGAAGGTGGGATTTTCTTTGATCAACCCGTTAAAAACTCTTTCTTTTATGCTATTCATTGACGCTGCCTCCTTCTATCAGAATTGTACGGGCATAATAAAGTCCGGCATTCACACCGTTCGTCACCGCGTGCGTCGTGATCGTCGCCCCGCTGATGGCATCGATCTGATTCTCCATGGCCGCTCCCGATTTCACGTATTCGAAACTCTCCACCTTTTTACCCGCAAACTGCGGTTTCAATACTTCCTCTGCACGCATACCCAGTCCGGCAGTTTCAGAAATCGCCAATATAGATATTCCATTCAAAGTTCCATCCGTCTGAACTCCCATCATAAAACGGATATCTCCGCTATATCCTTCGTGATCCGTCACCGTAACTACATATCCGATAAGATTACCGTTCGTATCCAGTGCACTCATCGCTTCATCGATATCCGCACCGTCAAATCCAAGTTCGCTCCACTGCTGGCTTAAGGCATCGCCAGGTTCGCCAATTTCTATCTCTTCAAAGCTGACCGCATCCGTAAATACTTCCCTGCAAGCTTCCTGCTTCGCCTTTTCTACCTGCGCTGCAATCGGTTCCTTCGTCACTTCATAACCTACTCCTAAGAGTAAACCTGCAATCACCGTGATAACAAATAAAATGAGAGCATCTTTCACCATACCTTTTATATGACTATTCATGAACTTTCCCTCCTTTGATACCGAATCCTTTGGGAAGGGTCATTTTCTCCATCAGAGGCACCAAAAGGTTCCCGATAATAATTGCATAGGAAACACCTTCTGCCGACGGGCCGAATACACGGAAAATTCCTGTTAAAACGCCCAGAAAAATGCCGTAAACATACTGCCCATTCTTGGTAATGGGACGGGTCACGTAATCCGTTGCCATAAAAAAGGCACCTAACATCAGACCGCCGCCCGCAAGCTGGGCACTTATATACGCCGGATCGGCTCCATGACCGCCAAACAAGCAAATAAAAATAACAAAGCTCACGATGTAGCTTCCCGGTACTCTAAGGTCGATAACTCCGAGTAACAAAAGGAAACATGCCCCGATAACGATGGCTATCATGGACGTCTCGCCAATCGTTCCTGCCGTCTTTCCGATAATCATATCGAGGATATTAACGCTTTCTCCATTTTTAATCGCCGCAAGCGGTGTCGCTCCGCTGTAAGCATCCACTTCGAAATTCGTCATAATGGAAGTGAAGGAAATAATTAAAAAACATCTGGCTGCCAAAGCCGGGTTCATAAAGTTCTGGCCCAGACCGCCAAAAAGCATCTTTACTACTAAAATAGCGAATACACCACCGATTACTCCAATCCACCAGGGAGCGGAAGAAGGAAGGTTCAGTGCCAATAATAGTCCGGTAACAACAGCGGAATAATCCCCAATTGTTATTTTCTTCTTCATCCATTTCTCGTAGGCATATTCTGTAATAACCGTTGATGCCACCGTTACCACAATCAAAATCAACGCATCGATTCCAAAATTATAAATACCAAATCCTGCTGCCGGAAGCAAAGCGATAACTACGGCAAGCATGACACTGCCTGTAGTAACCTTAGACCGGACATGCGGATTGGATGACACTTTTATCAAATCACTCACTTAGCGCACCTCCTGCTTTTTCTTTTGTTCCGCCTGCTTTGCCGCCCTTTTCGCCAATTGTATCTTACGCATGGACTTTATCGTCTGCGTCAAAGGCTTCTTCGCCGGGCATACATAGCTACAACATCCGCATTCACAGCATTCCATTCCACTGTTCTTAAGGAAGGCTTCTTCATTGTAATTCTCCGCATAATCTGACAATAGCTTGGGCACAATTCTGCCCGGACATACATCCACACATTTTCCGCAATTAATACATGCACTGGGCTCCAATTTGGACGCTTCGTCCTGTGTCAGGCAAAGAAGAGCCGATGCCGTCTTGGTGGTAGGAACATCCAAATTAAAAAGAGCAAATCCCATCATCGGACCGCCGGAAACAATTTTAACCGGATTTTCCTTAAATCCACCCGCCTCATCGATTAACTCGTGATAATTCGTTCCTATTTTCACCATGAAATTACGTGGATCTGCAATCGCATCTCCTGTCACCGTAACAATGCGGTGCATCAGGGGCATTCCTAACATAACTGCGTGATAAACAGCCACAATAGTATCCACATTATCAACGATACAACCCACATCTGCAGGCAGCATCCCTGAATGAATGCTCCTTCCTGTGGTCGCATAGATCATCTGGCGCTCTGCTCCCTGAGGATATTTCGTCTTCAACGCCTTTACACTGATTCTCTTCTCATTCCTCGTCAGCTTCTTAAGTATTTCAATACAATCCGGCTTATTCTCTTCTACTGCTAAAATACCTCTGGCATTGTCGAATAAGCTAAGTATAATCTTCAAGCCTTCCACCAATTTCTCCGGCTCTTCGATCATTCTGCGGTAATCGGAAGTAAGATATGGCTCACATTCCGCACAATTAGCAATCACATATTCTATTTTATCCGGCTCTTTCGGGGAAAGCTTCACAAAGGTAGGGAAACCTGCTCCTCCCATGCCCACTACGCCGGCCTCTTTAATTCTACCTATAATCTCTTCTTTTGACAGTTCTTCTATGGAGGAAATCGGCGAATATTCCACTTCCTCATACTGTCCGTCATTCTCCACTATGATGCTCATAACACTGTCTCCGGTCACAACCCGTCTGGGTTCGAGTGCCTTAACAGTACCCGACACCGTCGCATAAATAGGTGCAGATACAAAGCCTGCTGCTTCCGCAATTTTCTGCCCGGTAAGCACACGATCCCCTTTTTTTACGATGGGCACCGCCGGTGCTCCGATGTGCTGTGATAGCGGATAAACTAACTCCCCCTTAGGCAGCACTCTCTTGACAGGTTTGTCCTTCGACATATCTTTTCCGTCATAAGGATGTATACCACCTGCAAATGTTAATCTTGCCATTTGTCACCCTTCTTTCTCTCGTATTAGCTTGCGGTGCTTCTTCTTGCCAGAAGCAATCCCACATATAATAAATATACTATTTTTCTACAAAAAATACTACTGTAAAATGCAAAAACATGGTATTATAATAACTATTCATAACGACAAACATGATTAAAAAACATGTCCTTTTCGGACAAAAGGAGACTTATGAGAACTTTACGACAAACGATTCATTTTTTCACCTTAGATTATCCTCTTGAAAAAATTGCTCCTCTTGAAAAAATTCTCTTTCTCGATATAGAAACTACAGGCTTCACCGCAAAGAACTCTTCCCTTTATTTAATTGGGGCAGCTTACTATGAGGAAGAAAAATGGCATATTAAGCAATGGTTCTCCAATACCTACGAAGAGGAAGCGGATATCTTATCTGCCTTTTTTCACTTCGCCAAAGACTTCACACATTTGATTCACTTTAATGGAAATAATTTCGATCTGCCTTATCTTCTGCAAAAGTGCAAGCAGTATCATCTTCCCTATCACTTCGACTTTCTTGAGGGGATCGATATTTATCGCAGAATTTCACCTTATAAAGAATTCCTAAGACTTCCAAACTGCAAGCAGAAAACAATAGAACAATTTCTGGGAATCGAGAGGGAGGATCGATTTCATGGGGGAGAATTAATTAGTGTCTATCACACCTACGTCAAAAAACCGACAGATTTCGCCCTGCAGGCACTCACATTACATAACGCTGATGATATGAAAGGGATGCTCCGTATTTTACCGGTTTTATCCTATTACGACCTTTTTCACTCGAATCCGACTCCGAAAAAAGTACAGGCGAACTATTACTATGATATAAACGGCAAACAGCGTCAGGAACTTATTATGAAACTTTCTCTCAGCCCTTCTCTTCCCGTTCCCATTTCCGGCAATGCGAATGGCTGTTATTTCAGAGGAGAAGGCATGGAAGGCAATCTACGGGTTCCTCTTTATGAGGAAGAGATGAAATATTTCTACTCGAATTATAAAAATTATTATTATCTTCCTAACGAGGATACAGCCATCCATAAGTCTGTCGCCTCTTTCGTGGATAAAGAATACCGCATACAGGCAACTGCTGCCACCTGCTATACCCGCAAGCTGTCCTCCTATCTCCCTCAGTGGGATATTTTATTCGCGCCCTTTTTCAAACGGGATTATAAGGAAAAGGAAATCTTCTTCGAGCTAACGGAAGAGATGAAAAAAGAACGTACAGCATTTTCACAATATGCTGCCCACGTTCTCACTATGCTCGCGAATTCTTAATCCCATTAATACAGAGCATTGAAAAAACCGGAACAGCACTTCATCTGTTCCGGTTTTATTTATTACGCTTTCTCATAGAAGAAGGAATTCTTCCTCGCATATCCAATATCTTTATAATTGATAATCTGTTCCGTACTTCCGATAAACAAAATGCCCTTATTAGCAAGCGCCTTCTGGAAATTGACAAATACCTCGTCCTTTGCCTCTTCCGTAAAATAAATCAATACATTTCGACAAACAATCATATGCCAGCCATCACGGTAGGAGTCCTTCAACAAATTGTGGTTGCTAAATTCCACACGCTTCTTCACTTCCTCCGATATTTGATAAGATGGTCCTATTTTGGTAAAAAACTTCCGCTTTAAATCCTCAGGTACATTAACGATACTCTTATCGGAATATAACCCTACCTTTGCCTTTGCAATTACCTGTTTGTCCAAGTCCGTAGCATATATTTTAATCTGCTCAAGGGGTATATGCCTTGATAAAGCCATAACGAGAGAATACGGTTCATCCCCTGTAGAACATGCCGCACTCCATATCTTAAGGTTCTTGCCGAACTTGGAGATGAGTTCCGGAATAATCTCATTCTCCAGCACCTTCCACTGGTCGAGATTACGGTAAAACTCGGATACATTAATCGTAAGGTAATTGACAAATTCTTCGAACTTAGCGCCGTTCTCCTTGATAAAAGTGATATACTTATCGTATCCGACCACATTATTCTTCGCAATCAACGTGTCGATGCGACGCTTCATTTGTTTTTCTTTGTACGCACTCAAGTCAATTTTGGTTAGGTTATAAACCGCAGTTTTAAACCATTCATAATCATAAACCATAGCCCATACCTACCATTTTATCTTATTGTTTATTATTCTTCAGAGCCTTCTTCCTGCTCATTTGCAATTACTGCATCGATATCAACAGATACTACATCTGCATCTGATTCTTCCTCTTCTTCCTTCGGTTCAGGAGCGAACATCGCTTTAATACTTAGGCTGATTTTCTTATCTTCATCATTGAAATCAACTACTTTCGCAGTTACTTCTTCGCCTGTCTTCAATACATCTGAAGGCTTCTCGATATGATCCTTGGAAATCTGAGATACATGAAGAAGTGCATCCACACCAGGCTCTAATTCGATAAACGCACCGAAATCCGTCATTCTTGCTACTCTACCCGTCACTATATTGCCTGCTGCATATTTATCAGCCGCTGCTTTCCAAGGGTTAGCATCATCAAATTTAAGGCTGAGTGCAATTTTATTTCCGCTGATCTCTTTGATCAATACAGTTAACTCATCGCCAACCTTGAATACTTTCTTCGGGTTTTCTACTCTTCCCCAAGACATTTCTGAAATATGGAGCAGTCCGTCTGCACCGCCGAGGTCGATAAACGCACCGAAATCTGTTACGTTCTTAACAACGCCATCTATTACATCGCCTTCTTTAATCGTCTCAAAGAGTTTCTTCTGAAGCTCTGCTCTTTCTGCAACGATTAACTGTTTGCGATCACCGATATATCTTCTTCTCTTAGGATTGTATTCGCTAATAACGAACTGAATCTCCTGACCTGCATATTTGGATAAATCTTTTTCATAGACATCCGATACAAGACTCGCCGGAATAAAGATTCTTACTTCTTCTACAACTACGCTTAAACCACCATCCAATACCTGTGCAACCTTCGCCGTAAGCACTTCTTTGTTATTGAATGCTTCTTCAATTCTTTTATTTCCTCTGTCAGCCGCAAGTCTCTTGTAAGTTAAAAGAACTTGTCCTTCTCCGTCATTTACCTTTAAAATCTTTACCTCCATGGTATCGCCTGTCTTTGCAACAGAAGTCAAATCCACATGGGGTTCGTTGGTATATTCATTTCTCGTCAAAATACCGTCTGATTTATAACCGATATTGAGAATAATCTCTTCAGGCTTTACATCGATCACTGTACCCTCTACTACCTCTCCTGCATGTATTGTTTTAAACGATTCCTCTAACATTTGTTCAAAAGTTAATTCTGACATAATTTTGAACCTCCTCAATTATATTATTTGGGGTCGATGCCCCGGCAGTAATACCGACCGGTGAAGCAGCTTTAGAGAATTCTAAATGCAGGTCATCCAGTGTCTGTATAAAATAAGTGTTTTCACATTCCTCTTTACAAATCTCATATAACTTTCTTGTATTAGAACTGTGAGTCCCCCCTATTACAATCATGGTTTCAACCTGAGACGCAATCTCTTTCGCCTCAGTCTGCCGTTCTTCCGTCGCGTTGCATATAGTGTTAACAACATTAACATTGTAACCTCTTTTTGATAAAATTTCAACTAAATCTTTAAATTTGTTGTAGTTAAATGTCGTTTGGGAAACAATACATATTTCTTCGGTTTTAAACACATCGTTGTTTTCGTTATTTATGAATTGAAAAACTTCCTCTTCGGACTCTATAACTATAGCCTCTGTCGATGCCCAGCCGCGAATCCCTTCTACCTCAGGATGCCCCGGATTCCCTATGATAATAATCTTCCTGCCCGCCGCACTTTCTTTCTCTACAGTCCTATGAATACGCTTTACAAAAGGACAGGTAGCATCTACACATTCGAGCCCTTGCCTTTCGATCAGCTCATAAACATCTCTGGATACACCATGAGACCGTATGATTACGGTTCCCTCTTCTATCTTTTTTAATTCCTCTATATCTTTTATCACCTGTATCCCTTTTTGCTCCAGGTCCTTTACCACTTCTTCATTATGGATAATAGGTCCGAATGTGTATATTTTCTTTCCCTGTTCAATCTGCTCATATACGCTGTCCACCGCTCGTTTTACACCAAAGCAAAAGCCGGCGCTCTTTGCCATTTTCACTTCCATTTATCTATATACTCCTTTCCATCCTAATCGCACAGATTTAAAATAGTCTGTGCCACCTCTTCGATCGTCATAGCAGAAGAATCGATGAGCACCGCATCTTCAGCCTGTCGAAGAGGGGAAATCTCACGATTCATATCACGCTCATCCCTTTCAATAATATCTTGTTCTATTTTATCCAAATCGCAGGGCTCACCTTTCTTCGTAAGCTCTTCGAAACGTCTCTTCGCTCTCACTCTGCTATCAGCAGTCAAATAAACCTTTACATCAGCTCCGGGTAACACACAGGTGCCGATATCCCTTCCATCCATAACTACATCCGCACTTTTGGCCAGCTTTTGCTGGAGTTCTACCAGTTGCTTTCGTACATCCGCATTCACACTGCTGGTTGACGCCATATTTCCCACTTCCTCTGTACGAATCAAAGCGTTGACATTTTCACCATTCAGAAAGACAACCTGCTCACCATTCGCATACTCAATGGTAATATCCGCATCTTTGCATTTGTCACTTATTTTGTCCTGCTCCTTCGGATCTATCTTATTCCTCAGCAGGTAAAGTGCCATAGCACGGTACATCGCCCCTGTATCTATATAAATAAATTGCTTTTGTTTCGCCACCATTTTCGCGATCGTGCTCTTGCCGGCTCCTGCCGGCCCATCTATCGCTATACTATAGCCCATATTAATAACCATGCCTTTCTTATAATCTTATAACCTGTTAATTTTGAACCGAATGCTCTATCGCCGCACTACTGCCTGCCAGATGTCCTGTAGACCAGGCGATTTGCAAATTAAATCCACCCGTTAAAGCATCCAAATCGAGAACTTCGCCCGCGAAATAAAGTCCCCTTACCAGTTTGGATTCCATAGTGGAAGGGTTCACTTCCTTTACAGCAATTCCGCCTTTTGTAATAATAGCTTCCTGAAACGATCTAGTTCCGGTTATCGTCAATTCTATATTTTTTATGAGATTCACGAAGTAATGCCTCTCTTCTTTTGTAATCTCGTTCACCTTCTTCTCTCCGTCAATTCCCGATAAAGTAATAATAACAGGAATCATTTTAGTGGGAAACAGTGCTCCAAGGGAATTCTTAAACTGCTTATTTTTATTTTCTTCGAAGTCCCTCAATACTCGCTTGTCCAACTGCTCTTCACTAAGCGCCGGCTTTAAATCCAGACTAAGTAACGCCTCTTCTTCACGTCTTTTCCCCGTATAATAACTACTCGCACTCAAAATTAGAGGCCCGCTTATACCAAAATGAGTAAAAAGCATTTCCCCAAAACCCTCATAAAACAATTTCTTTCCTTTCGTTCTAAGTGTCACTTTCACATTTTTCAAGGAAAGTCCTTGCAACTGCTTACACCATTCTTCCTTGACGATAAGGGGGACCAGAGATGGGCTTGTGGGCTTTAACGTATGTCCCTGCTCAACTGCCATCCGATGTCCATCCCCTGTGGAACCTGTTATCGGATAAGATATGCCTCCGGTAGCGAGGATCACTGCCTGAGCCTCCTCCTTGCTTCCATCCTTCATTCGAACCCCCGCAATTATTCCTTCTTCTATCAGCAACTCCTTCACAGAAGTGTTCAATCTGATGTCTACCGAAAGCTGCTTCATTCTTCTATGAAGAGCTCCGATCACATCGGAGGAATGATCCGTAACGGGGAATACCCTCTCCCCTCTTTCTATCTTCGTCTTACAGCCATTCTCTTCAAAAAAACGAATGGTTGTTTTATTATCAAATCCATAAAAAGCACTATATAAAAATTTAGAGTTCGTTATTACATTAGCAAATAACTCCTCCATATCACAGGCATTCGTTATGTTACATCTTCCTTTGCCCGTAATATATACTTTTTTACCGAGTTTCTCATTTTGTTCCAGCAAAAGCACCTTACTGCCTTCTTCTGCCGCGGCGATAGCCGCCATCATGCCCGCTGCTCCCCCTCCGATTACAATAATTCTATTTCTGATCATGCTTCTTTGCCTTTCCGTCTTTCCTGCGAATTACTTATTCTCTTTTATCAAAGGATAATTTAACATTGACTCTTCGTCAATAAAATTAATTTCATCATTCAAATATACTTGATAATTATTCCACGCTTCTTCCAACTGCTCCAAGTTGCTCTTTACGTCTTCGGGCCTCTTTAAACAAAGAGCCACCACAAGCGCATTGATCACACTTAAGGGCGCTACCAAAGAGTCCACAATGGAAACCATATCGCTTCTGGCAAATAAATTGCAGGCGGAATACAGGTTCATAGGAGAATGTACGCTATCGGTAATGGCAATCACTTTGGCATTCCTATCATTAGCGAATTCCATCGCCTTTAAGGTACGCATAGAATATCTGGGAAAACTAATTCCTACAATGGCGTCCTTCTCACCGATTCGAATCATCTGTTCAAAAATTTCACTCACGCTCGTACTTCTGAGCAGAATTACATTTCCCCTTATCATATTCAAATAAAAATGCAAAAAGTCCGCAAGCGGTTCACAACTTCTCATTCCGAGGATATATACAGTCTCCGCCGCCAAGATGGTGTCGACCGCCATTTCAAAAGATGCACCATCCAAATTCTCTAAAGTATCCTGCAGCTTGTCCATATCTGCCCGGAGAACGGAAGTTAATATTTCCGACTGTGTGCTTTTTCCATATTTCGCGCCTATTTTCTGTACGGAGCTTATTTTGCTCTTTACCCAATCTTCTAACGCTTTCTGGAACTCCGGATAGCCATCATAGCCGATACCTGAAGCGAAGCGCACCACTGTAGATTCGCTCACGCCTACCGTTTCTCCTAATTTGGCTGCCGTCATAAAGACTGCCTGTTCATAATGATCCGTAATATACGAAGCAATCGCCTTATGGCTTTTGCTCATCTTCTTATATCTCGCATCGATTCTTGCAATGATGCTGATTTCATTCTCATTTTTATTTACTATCTGATTTTCTGCGTGATTCTCCATCTACTCTTACCTTATACTTTACGATTTTACTTTTAGTGTAGCTGTTCAGTACCCTCATAGTTACTTTTACTTCAGAAATGACCGGAAGGAATCTTCCAACAATTTGACCGTCTCAATTTCCTCTAAATCATAATCACCTGTTAATGTCATACAAGCCGCACCATGAATAAATATCCACATTTTAGTAAACATATCTTCCGGTGACATACAGCCGTATTCCTTCGCATAATTAATCTCTCTCACCACGGCACCCTTTTTTCCGTTCAATAAGTCATAAAGACTCTTTTCATATCTCCTCTTCGAAAGAAAAAGAAGGCGGAACAGATTCTTATTCTCTTCAGCAAAACGTATGTAGGTAAGCCCCAGGTCCACAAACGGAATATCATTATATTTCGGAAAATTCTCATAATAGGTCTCAAAATAATCGACGGCTATAAAGAAAAGCTCTTTTAAAAGTTCTTCCATATTACGGTACACACGAAAAATTGGCTGTGTGGAGCATCCTGCTCTGGCCGCCAGCTTTCTGGCAGTTACATTCTCATATCCCTCTTCTTTCACCATTTCAAATGCTGCCTGTAAGATATCACTTTGTGTAATTGTCTCTTTCCTCGCCATAATGCATCCTCCACTTGTGAATAACAACCGTTATTATTTTACTATGAATTATTTCCTCTGTCAACGAAAGAACAAAAGTGTGCTTCGCTCACTCTCGCGATTTAAACTTTTAGCAGCACAGCTTTTGTTCCGCGCGCGTAGCTGCGCATCCTGCACAGAGTACTTTTATTCTATAGGGTCAATATTTTTATACTTTAATGTAACTAGGTCTTTCCTATAGAATGAAAAAGGATTGCTGCATACGCAACAATCCCTTTTTACTTTATTTATTATTCTATTACACAATGAATCTTTATACAGGATAAGCTGCATTCTTTGTATCAGCCTGAGCCATATCCACTTTCTCCTGCTGTGCCTGACGATATTTGAAGAATTCAACAGCAACCTGAGGGAAGAGTGCATAAGATAATACGTCTTCATCCTGCTGTTTCCATTCTCTCATCTCCGCTTCAAGCTTATCGAGCTCATTCTCGATTAAGTCAGCCGGACGGCATGTGATTCTTTCTTCACCCGGAATAACTTTATCGATAACTTCCTGGCTCATCGGTTTTACGGTCTGACCGTATTCACCACGAAGTACAGCCTTTGTTTCCTTCGTCGCCATCTTATAACGTTCTCCCATAAGCACGTTGAATACTGCCTGTGTGCCGACAATCTGAGAAGAAGGTGTTACCAAAGGCGGTTCACCGAGGTCTTTACGCACCTCAGGAATCTCACGAAGTACATCATAATATTTATCCTCTGCGTTCTGCTCTTTCAACTGGCTTACCATGTTGGATAACATACCACCCGGAACCTGATATAACAGAGTTTTAATATCAACGCCCATAACCTTCGGATTAAGGAGACCGCTGGATAACCATTCATCTCTGTACGGTCTGAAATAATCTGCAATATCTGCAAGAATATTCTGATCATATCCTGTATCATAAGGAGTTCCTTTGAAAGTTTCTACCATAACCTCTGTCGCAGGCTGTGAAGTTCCCATAGCCATTGGAGAGATTGCACAGTCAATAATATCTGCACCCGCTTCTACTGCTTTCAAATAGGTCATACTCGCAACACCTGAAGTGTAATGAGTATGAAGCTCTATCGGAAGAGAAGTTGCTCCTTTCATAGCTGAGATCATATTCGTCGCTTCATAAGGAAGAAGTAATCCCGCCATATCTTTGATACAGATAGAATCCGCTCCCATTTCTTCTACCTTTTTCGCCATATCTACCCAATAATCTAAAGTATAAGCATCTCCTAATGTATAGGATAATGCAACCTGAGCATGGCCTCTGCCTTCTCTTCCCTTTATCTTAGAGGTAGAGTTAACTGCTGCCTCTAAGTTT
Source organism: Kineothrix sp. MB12-C1 (assembly GCF_030863805.1). Classification (NCBI taxonomy): domain Bacteria; kingdom Bacillati; phylum Bacillota; class Clostridia; order Lachnospirales; family Lachnospiraceae; genus Kineothrix; species Kineothrix sp. MB12-C1. The sequence continues at coordinate 3,577,842 of NZ_CP132957.1, read as the reverse complement.
CTAAGATCATTAAGGCAGTCAAAAATTCTGATGATATCAATTCCATTTGCAATGGACTTTTCTACAAAATAATCTACCACGTCATCCGCATAAGGACGATATCCCAAAATGTTCTGTCCACGGAATAACATCTGCAACTTCGTATTCTTAAATCCATCTTTTAATTTCCTCAATCTTTCCCACGGATCTTCTTTTAAGAAACGAAGGGAAGCATCGAAAGTAGCTCCACCCCAGCATTCTACTGCATGGTAGCCAACTTTATCCATCTTATCAATGATTGGAAGCATCATTTCGGTGGGCATTCTCGTAGCAATCAGAGACTGATGCGCATCACGAAGAACAGTTTCCACAATTCCAATCGGTTTTTTAACCTGTTCTGACATTTTCTATTCCTCCTATATTTTCATTATTTCGAGTCGTATTAGAATACTCCGAACACTGCCATAAAGGTACCGGCTGCAACCGCCGTACCGATAACGCCTGCCACATTGGGGCCCATCGCGTGCATCAAAAGGAAGTTGGTCGGATCCGATTCTGCGCCGACTTTCTGCGATACTCTGGCTGCCATAGGCACTGCAGATACGCCTGCCGATCCGATTAAGGGATTCACCTTACCTCCGGTAACAACACACATCAACTTACCGAATAATACGCCGGCCGCCGTACCAAAGCAGAACGCAATCAGACCGAGGGCAACGATTTTCAAAGTGTCGAGATTCAAAAATGCTTCTGCACTCGTCGTGGCACCAACAGAGGTTCCGAGCAAGATAACAACGATATACATAAGAGCATTCGCTGCCGTATCCGTTAACTGTCTTACTACTCCCGACTCTCTGAACAGGTTGCCGAGCATCAGCATACCTACTAAAGGAGCTGTGGTAGGAAGAATCAGACATACAACAATAGTAACGACAATTGGGAAAAGAATCTTCTCCAGCTTGGAAACCGGACGAAGCTGCTCCATTTTTATTTTTCTCTCCTTTTCTGTCGTAAGAAGCTTCATGATCGGCGGCTGAATAATGGGTACTAATGACATATAAGAATATGCCGCTACTGCAATCGGTCCGAGCAAAGCTGTCTGCTGCAGCTTGCCTGCGAGGAAGATAGAAGTAGGTCCATCCGCACCTCCGATAATTGAGATAGCAGCTGCCGCTTTGTCGTTGAATCCCAGAGCAATCGCTCCGAAGTAAGCAGCAAAAATACCGAACTGCGCCGCTGCGCCCAAGAGGAAGCTCTTGGGATTGGCGATTAACGGACCGAAGTCCGTCATGGCTCCTACTCCGAGAAAGATGAGGGAAGGTAAAATCGCCCATTCATCTAAAAGATAGAAATAATACAGCATACCAGCCGCTCCATGTCCCGAATCCTCGATGCTGCGCATGATATCGGGATAAATGTTAACGAGTAGCATACCGAATGCTATCGGAAGCAATAATAAGGGTTCAAAACCTTTCGCGATAGCAAGATAAAGAAATACACAAGCTACTACAATCATCAGGTAATTTCCCCAAGTAAGATTGAAGAAAGCCGTCTGATGCACTAGATTATCCAATGTATTTACAATGTAATCCATTTACTGTGACCTCCTGTTGTTCTCTAATTGTTCGGCAATTAGTTCAATGTTGCAAGTAATGTTCCTGCCTCTATCGCATCGCCTACTGTTACATCAATGCTTGCTACCGTGCCATCCTGGGGAGAAACAACCGGAATTTCCATCTTCATAGCTTCGATTACTACGATTGCGTCACCGGCCTTCACCGTCTGTCCAACCTTCGCTTCAATCGAGAACACTTTACCTGCTGCACCAGCCTCTACTCTAACGCCGCCGGCTGTTCCTGCTGCCGGAGCCGCCGGTGCTGCTGCGGGTGCTGCTGCCGGAGCCGGAGCTACAGGTGCAGGCGCCGCTACCGGTGCAGGAGCTGCCTTGGGTGCCGCTACGGGTGCTCCTGTGGATACGCCTTCTTCTACTACAACATCATATACATTTCCATTTACAGTAATGGTGTAATTTTTCATTTCAATATTCCTCCTGATTATTTAAATTAAAATCAAATTAAAATGCTCTTCTTTTCCTAATAGACCTAACCACAAATCCGTCTGTGCGGGTCTTACCCTCACTTGCTGCAATAGCTGCCGCAATGACCGCTACAAGTTCAAAGTCACCGGATACATCAGCCAATTCTTCCTTTTCAATAATTTGTGCTATTGTATTATCCACTGCAACAGGTTCTTTTATCTTCTCTTCTTTTACTGCCCCTTTACCTTCGAAGGCTGCTTGAATCTTCGGAATAAAGGTGAATCCGGAAATAAGGAACGAAATGAGAATTAGAACTACAAATACCGTTCCCATACCGAGCAAAGTATTGAGCGCCGCCTTTTCCATCTTCTCTGCGAAAGTATACTCGACATTAGTCGTAACGCTTGATAGAGATAGATCCTTATCTAAAACGACCTCTACTACCGCATTGCGCGTCGAACCTTTCACCGCAACATCCACGACAACGCCTTTTTCATCTATCTCAGCGGTATGTCCTGTTATCTCAACATAACTACCCATTTCCTCTTGTGCGCCCATCCAACTGTCAAAGGCTGCCGTTATGACTGCATCTGAAGCATACTGTGCTTGTTGGCCCTGTGCACAAATCATGGCAATAGCTTCTACTAACTGATCGCCCATGCCAAGCGCATCTTCTTCTGTCATAAGGGCACTTCCGGAAGCTGCCTGCGCAGTCATTCCAAATGCACTCACTCCAAGGACACAGGTAATCATACCTAATACTAATAACCATTTTTTCATATTAAGTATCATCCTTTCTAAACTGTACCATGTTTTTTCGCCGGACGTTCTTCATGCTTGGTATACAACATCTCAAAAGCGCCAATCACATATTTTCTCGTCTCGGAAGGAGCAACAATCTGATCCACATAGCCTCTTCTCGCCGCACTTAATGCACTCGTCTGAAGCTCTCCATATTCTTTAGCACAAGCATCGATAGCATCTGCACCCTGTCCGGAGCAAATAATCTTAGCTGCAAGCTTAGCTTCCATCGTGCCGATCTCAGCATCTGGCCATGTCATAGTAATATCCGCGCCGATTGCTTTGGAATTCATCGCAACATATGCACTTCCATATGCTTTCTTCGTTATTACATTCACCTTCGGTACTGTTGCATTCGCAAAAGCATAGGTAAGGCGAGCTGCAGCTTTCGCAATCTTTTTCTCCGAGCATTTGCTGGAGGCAAATCCTTTTACATTGGTAAAAGTAAGTACCGGAATATCGAAAGCATCACAGAAATTAACGAAATCTGCCGCCTTTTCACAACCTTTTGCAGACAATACTGCATCGAATTTCTCAGTAACATTACCTTCTGCATCATAAATCTCTGTACGGTTTGCAATTGCACCTACCGTAGCACCATTTAATTTGATGAAACCTGTCACCATGTCTTTCGCATAGTTTCTCTTCGTCTCAAAGAAAATACCATGATCGGAAATCTGGGAAAGTGCAATGGAAGTATCACCAGCACAATTGATAAGATTTTCACATTCTCTATTTAAATCATCCGTACATTCATCAAAAGAATCATTATCTTCGTTATTTGCCGGGAGAAGGGAAACGAGTTGTCTAATCTGGGCAAGAACGCCCGCCTCGTCAGAAACTACATCTACGATACCCGCCTCTTCACTTTGAAATGTTGCGGAAGAAGTATCGCATTTAGAAATCTCATTGCCGTCAATTGCATTAGGAGAATTAACAAAAAGCTTTGCATTCTTCTCTTCCATCAGTGTAAAGTCCGTAAGCGTCGGAATCAGGGCAAGTCCACCTCCGCAGCTACCGAAAATAGCAGTAATTTGAGGAATAACTCCTGAGGCATTCGTTTGTTTAAAATAAATCTCGCCGAAAGCATTTAACGCATCCGTTGCTTCTTGTAGCCTAAGTCCGGCCGAATGAATTAATCCGATAACAGGAGCGCCTGTCTTTAATGCCAGATCATAGAGATTCGTAATCTTTTTGGCATGCATCTCGCCCACAGAACCGTTCAAAACAGAAACATCCTGGCTGTAAACATACACAAGATTACCGTCAATTACTCCATAACCGGTGATCACACCGTCAGAAGGAGTTTCTGTCTGTTTCAAATTGAAGTCTGTCGCCCTTGCCGTTACAAGTGCCCCGATTTCAACGAAACTGTTTTCGTCGAGTAAAGCTGTTATTCTTTGACTCGCTTGTGAAGTAGTACCCATCTTTTCAGTCCTCCATTTTATATTAAATAAATAAAAACTAACTAACGGGGAGCAAGCTCCCCATACTCACACTACAGCAGTATAACATAAAATCCCAAAATATCCTAGGAGATTTTTGAATTTTTCACTGATTTTATATTGCATACCTATTCCATATGTATTGCACTATCCATATAAAACTCATTGAATCAACCCCATATTTAGTAAAAACGGGATATTCTTTTATTAACTCATTACCCAAATAGTATTTCACACTGCCCACGGCACTGCCCTCTTCCACAGGTGCTGCCAACTTTTTAGGAATTTGTCTTTGAATGCTGACTTCTTCATCCTGACGCAAAAGAATGCTTAGTTCTTTTTCCCCCTCTTCCAATGTCACCTCCACATAGGCATTTCCGTAAGGCTTCTGATTCTCAGGAACCCCACCTTCAACATAGATAGAAGACAGCTCCTGTATCTCATATACATCTCTATATTCATAATTAGTTAACCCATAGCTCATAAGCGCCTTCGTATCGCTCCATTTATAGCTTCTGTTGTTGGGCCATCCACAAGCTAAGAGGGCGACAATGAAAGACTTCCCTTCCCGCGTCAGCGCTCCCACATAGCAATAACCTGCATTATTGGTAAAACCCGTTTTACCCGAAAGAGCTCCATCCATCATCGTAAGAAAGCTGTTGTGATTCGTACAGGAGTAGCTTCTATTTCCCTCCACATCTGCAAAGGAATAGCTTCTTTCCCTCGTTATTGTCAAAAAACCTTCTTTCTCCGGCGAATCTTCGATGCAATATCTCATAATCCGTGCCAGATCCTTTGCCGTGGTGGAATGTACTTTCATATTGCCGTTTTGGTCGGTCACAGAAGCATCCAATCCATTCGGCGTAATGAAAAAGGTATCATAGCACCCAATATCCCTTGCTTTTTGATTCATTAAATCCGCAAATGCTTCCACACTTCCCGCAATATGCTCGGCAATAGCAACGGCCGAATCATTGTGCGATTCCAGCATAAGGGAATAAAGCAAGTCATTTAATACGAATTGCTGTCCGTCTCTCATACCAAGATGTACCTTCGGCTGTCTGGCTGCCAGTCCAGATACGGTAACAACATCCTGCAAATTACCATTTTCCAAGGCAATAATACAAGTCATAATTTTTGTAGTGCTTGCCATGGGCATCGCTTCCATTTCATTTTTCCCGAATAAAACACGCCCTGAATCCGCATCCATAAGGACCGCAGAACGGGCGTATAACTTTATGTTTGTACTATTTTCCTCTGCCTCGGATACAGGCAGCACTCTTGCAGCAGCCTCACTCACTGTACCGATACATAAAAATATTGATAGAATCAGAGCACATAAGCGCAGTACTCTAGCGGCACAAAAGATCTCCTGCGGACTCTTTCTTTCTTTTCTCTTTGCTTTCTCCATAAAATAACCCAGCATTATTCATCTTTTCAATATATGCAAGAGAGTATGTAAATAGAGATAAAAACATCAATTGTCACTATCAAATATCCAACTGTAACTGTACTTCTGCTTCCGCCTGTTGTTTGAACTCCTCCATCTGCACGGAGTTAAGTTCCGGCAGTTCCCCTAATGACTTCACACCAAAACTTCTTAAGAATTCCTCCGTAGTACCAAAAAGCAACGGCTTCCCCGGAGCATCCAGCCTTCCAACTTCTGTTACTAAGTTGAATTCCACAAGGCGGCTTACCGCATAGTCGCAATTCACTCCTCTGATCTTCTCAATTTCAAGCTTGGTAACCGGCTGTTTGTATGCAATAATGGATAAAGTCTCAAGCAGCATATCCGTCAGCACGAATTTCCTCGGTGTCTTAGCCACCTTAATTAGATATTCATACATATCAGGCTTTGTACAAAGCTGCACGGCATCCTCCAACTCAATCAGCATAATTCCGCGATCTTCCTTCTCATACCGAACTTTCATGTCCGCAAGAATTTCCTTCGTCACCTTTACATCTTCTTCTATTGTCCCGGCAAGTCTCACTACCTCAACCGAATCCCCCATGGTAAAAAGGATTGCTTCCAAAACTGCTTCCGCTTTCTTTCTATCCACTTTCTATCCCTACCCTCTTGTTCTTAGATTTTATATCGCTTGTAAATGCGCAGACCTACTGAATAGTTGCTATCGCTTTTACATAGATATTAGACGTAATTAAAATATCATCACAAATATCCTGCTGCTCAATATCGATCTGCCCCAGCTTCATCATTTCCAAAACAACAAGAAATGTAACAATCATCTCCATCTTGCTATGCTGCTTTTCTAACAGCATACGGAAACTGAACCGCTGATGCGTCTTCACATACTTTTCTACATAAGCAGTCTTTAAATCCATATCGACTTCATCTTTTTCAATTTTCCCAAAGGTGCTTCTGACAGGGTCAATTTTATCTTCCTGCCTTTTTATCATAAACTGAAATATTTCATGAAGTTTATTCAAGTTCACATCCGCAAGCAACGCTTCATAATCTACGGGCTGCCTGTAATTCTCCACTTCCTTGGGAAGACTCTGCCTGCGGTAAAGAGTCCGAAGCGCATCCATCTGCCTATCCTTCAATTCAAAGGACATATATTTATACATTTTATATTCCAACAGTTTCTGGACAAGTTCTTCCCTCGGGTCCTCCTCTTCGCCTTCTTCATTCACTTCTTTTGGCAAAAGCATTCTGCATTTAATATCGATTAAGGTTGCCGCCATTACAAGAAACTCACTCATGACGTTCATATCCTCAGTCTCCATATTTTTAATGTAATCCAAATACTGCGCGGTAATCTCCACAATAGGAATATCGTAGATATCCACTTTATTCTTATCAATCAGATGTAGCAGAAGGTCCAAAGGGCCTTCGAACACCTGCAGTTTTACCGGAATTGCCATGATACACCCCATCTTTTTATTTGTCTTATTCGCTTCTCTACGTATTCTTACGGTCAGCGCAGTTACTATTCTACATAGAAATTTCTGGAATTTCAAGTAGATTCATTACTATTCAGCTTCTGACTCAAGATGAACTACAACAAGTTCTGCCGGATTGAAGATTCTAAGCGGTATCGTATGCATGCCAAGTCCCCGGCTCACAATCATTCTCTTATCCTCTTCTTCAAATAGGCCTCCATCATATCGGGGGAAAAATTTCACCATAGGCGAGATAACACCGCCAAGCCACGGCAGCCGCATAACACCGCCGTGCAAATGACCTGACACGCTCAAATCTGCCCCCCATCCCACATATTCTTTAAAATAGTCAGGATTATGAGCGATCAGGAAAGTAAATCTGGACTCCTCCGCTTTACCGATCAAGCTTTGCACATAGTCTTTTGCCATCTCTATCTTCTTAAATCTCTTGTAATAGTATTTCTCAATCTCCAGCCCACACAGCTCTATATTCGTATCGGGAAGATACACCCGTTCATTCTCCAGCATACGGACACCACATTGCTTCAATTCCTTCTTATAATTCTGATAGATGTCGCCATATCCCTTCTTATATATCTTCATTCGATATTCGTGATTGCCGTTTCCATAATAAACAGGATACTTCTGCGCCAGCCTGTACAGTAACGCTATGGGTACTTCGTAACTTGTCCGCTTCTCTTGTGCCGTCACCATATCCCCCGCCACCACAATCATATCTGGATTCACCTCATCGATCGCGCGTATCAGCTTCTCATTGTCTCTGCCATATCTTTTATTATGAAGATCTGACAACACGATAACCTTACAGTTTTTCTTTATCTTTAAAGACCGTATCGTATACTCTCTCCTTACAAATCGCGTACTGTCATAAGCGATCGATGTAATCAATACTGCCAAAATTCCTATCTTCCATATATCACTCATAGTCAAGTCCATACTTACACCACGCCTTTCTCCTAAGCTTCTTATCTAAATATTTCCAAACATTGTATTAGTGTACCACATCTTATCCTATTCTAACAATTCATAAATCCACCAATTTCTACGATGTTGATAACTGAATTGTTACAACGAAGACTTCCAAGCAGCATTGGAACAATATGCGCTGCCGGGAAGTCCTGCATGATTTTATTCTGTTATAGAAGTAAGTAACGTATTACTTTCCCCACATAGTCTCCATAATTCGCTTTCTTCATATCCTTAGCCGCTATAATTGACACGCTTCCGATTCTCTGTCCACCCAGTTGATACACGGCCTCTCCGATCGCCTGCCCTTCTTCAATCGGCGCTTCCACAACGGCAGGCAGACTAATCGTCTTTTCTATCTCTGTTAAATTATTTCCTTTCGTATCCAAATACCGGAACGCTCCCGCATAACTTAAATTAACGGTATCATCCACACCGCCCTTTACTACTTGCGCAGGTAAGGCTTCTTTATTTTCATCCACATAAATATTGCTCACACTGTACCCATAATTAAGCAGCGTCATCGCTTCCTGAAACCTTACTTTATTATCCGGAGCTGCCATAATTACTGCAATCAACTCAATACCATCTTTATTTGCCGTCGCTGATAGACAGTATTTCGCCTTGCTCGTGGAACCCGTCTTCAGCCCGGTCGCCCATTCGTATTGTTTTAACAGCTTATTCGTGCTGGATAGCGTAAAGGTAGAAGTTCCCTGCCTCGTCACATGCGAGATATCTTCCATCCATATCTGTGTATACTTAAGCACCTCAGGATATTGAGTAATTAACGCCCTCGACATAGTAGCCACATCCCTTGCTGTCGTATAGTGACCGTCGGAATCAGACAACCCGGAGCAATCTTCAAAATTGGTATTATCCATACGTAACTCTTCAGCCCGTTGGTTCATTAGTTTCACGAATTCCTGCTCGCTTCCCGCAATGTATTCCGCCACTGCCACACAGGCGTCATTTCCCGATGCCACCGCAATACACTTTATCAACGTCTCTAATGTCTGTATCTCTCCCTCCTCCAAGAAGACCTGGGAGCCACCCATGGACTTCGCGTAGGCGCTCGTCATAATCTGATCTTCCAGATGAATTCTTCCCGTCTTCAGATGGTCGAAAATAACCAACAGCGTCATAATCTTTGTTATGCTCGCAGGGCTTCTTTTCACATCTGCCTCGTGCTCGCAGATCATCTGCCCCGTAGACGCTTCAATCACTATGTAGGAAGGGGCGGATACTTCCGGCACCGCCCTTACATAAAGGACGGAGGAGAAAAACAGGCAAATACTAAACCCGTAACAAATAGTAGCTTTCATCCATTTCTTCACAATACACACTCCCGTCATGTGTTCTACTACTATAAATATAAAAAAGCGATTCTTTTTAGAACCGCTTTCTCCTCTTACTTCCTTTGGTTTAGTACCATCTTGCCTTAAAACTTTCATATTTATCCGCACACCGTTCACGGATATCAATACCAAAAGCTTTTGACAATTGAATTATGTAATCTATTGTAACAATTGCGAGTATAAGGCTGCACACCCTGCTGCCCATAGAGAAACTCCAACTATCGATAAAACCTATTATCTTAGAATGAAGGAATACAATGATGATCACCGCATAAAACCCCCATGCAATGGTACTCTCCAAGCATATAATTCCCTTATAATTGCAAGGCTTGTCCTTGTAATCCCACCATATCTCGCCGAATAATTTAAGCATCAGATTCCCTACAAGGAATTCGAACACTGTAGCCATTAAAGCGCCAAGTAAATATAGCTTAAAGAAATGCCCGTCAAGCGGATGGAGAATTAAATATCCTATTATAGCACCAAATCCATAGATCGGGCAAAAAGGGCTTTTGGCAAATCCCCTGTTTGTGAGCCTTCTATTGCAAAATGACATATAGATAGATTCTACCAGCCATCCCAGCATACTATAGATGACAAATGCAGAAACAAGATGATACACATCCGTTCCAAAAAACTCCTTCGTCCACATATTAGCCCTCCATTATGCAATAGGAACACTTTCCTATTATATAACAAAGTCCCTGATTGTAGAATCAAGGACCTGCCACTCACATAATTAATTATATTTACGTTTTCTTGCTGCTTCAGATTTCTTTTTACGTTTTACGCTTGGTTTTTCGTAGTGCTCTCTTTTGCGAATCTCCTGCTGAATTCCAGCCTTCGCGCAACTTCTTTTAAAACGACGTAAAGCGCTATCCAAAGTCTCGTTCTCTTTTACGATTACGTTTGACATTCCTACACCCGACCTCCCTTCAGTCCCTTCCTAGCAACACGACTGATTGGGTTTATTCTATTTACGCATAGACGTATAAGCTAAGTATCGTTATGCACAATAATGATTATATCATATTTTCCCTGCCAGTCAACCTATTTTTATAATTATTTATAATTTATTATATATGATCTATTTTTTATAATTTATTATTTGTAATTCCAGGACTTTTGCCGCCTCTTGAATCGCAGCATCGATGCCTTGAGGGTTCTTTCCGCCTGCCTGAGCCATATTCGGACGTCCGCCGCCGCCACCGCCTACGAGGGAAGCGATTCCCTTGATCAAGTTGCCCGCATGAGCTCCCTTCTCAATTGCCTCATCGGTCGCCATAACGACTAGATTTACCTTACCCGCTTCTTCCGCAATCAGAACGATCACACCTTCACCGAGCTTCGCTTTCAACTGGTCTCCCAGATCTCTCAATCCGTTCATGTCCACGCCTGCAAGCTTAGCTGCAAGAAGCTTCACGCCTTCTACTTCCTGTACTTTATCCATAACATCGCCGAGCGCTTCCTTCGCTGCCTTACTCTTTAAAGATTCATTCTCACTCTGCAGCGCTTTCACTTCTGCCATCAGATGTTCCAGACGCTCTATCAAGTTCTGGGGTGTCGCTTTCACCGTTTTAGCAGCATCTTCAAGACTTCGCTCCAACTGGGCATAATAGCTGAATACTCCATTCCCGGTGAGAGCCTCTATTCTTCTTACACCTGCTGCCACACCGTTCTCAGAGAGAATCTTAAAAGCAGCTATCACACCGGTATTTCCAACATGGGTACCACCGCACAGCTCCGTAGAGAAATCTCCCATCTTCACCACACGTACGGTATCTCCATACTTCTCACCGAATAACGCCATCGCTCCGGCCTTTTTCGCTTCATCGATCGTCATAACACTCGTTACAACCGGAAGAGATTGAGCGATTTGTTCATTTACCATTTGTTCCACCTCGGCAATTTCTTCTGCGGTCATCGCGGAGAAATGACTGAAATCGAAACGAAGTCTGTCTCCATCCACAAAAGAACCTGCCTGTTCTACGTGTGTACCGAGCACGGCTCTTAATGCTTTATGCAATAGGTGAGTAGCACTGTGGTTCTTACAAGTATCGATACGTCTCTTTTCATCCACCAATAAGGTAACGCGGTCGCCTACTTTGAACATGCCTTTTTTCACTTTACCGATATGCCCTACCTTGCCGCCAAGCAGCTTCACGGTATCAATTACTTCAAATTCCGCATCCTTTGTAACAATCGTTCCAATATCTGCGCTCTGACCGCCCATTGTCGCATAGAAAGGAGTCTCCTCCACAAAGATGGTCCCCATCTCATCATCCGTCAAAGCTTCTACAAGTTCTGTTTCTGTCGTAAGGACAGTAATAGAAGAATTATGCTCCAGCTTATCATAACCGACAAACTCTGTCGTAACACTCGGATCAATAGATTCGTATACGGTAACATCAGCTCCCATATAGTTCGTCACCTTACGCGCTGCACGAGCCTTTACTTTCTGCTCCTGCATGGAATCCGCAAAGCTTTTTTCATCTACGCTAAAGCCTTTCTCCTCGAGAATCTCCTTCGTTAAATCGAGAGGAAATCCGTAAGTATCATATAATTTAAAGGCATCCTCACCAGCGAGCTCTTTTTGTCCATTCTGCTCCATCGCCGCTTCCATCTCAGCCAGAATACCGAGTCCCTGATCGATTGTCTTATTGAATTTACTTTCTTCCTGAGTGAGTACATTGAAAATAAAGTCTTTCTTCTCTTCCAACTCCGGATAACCATCTTTGCTGCCTTTAATTACTGTATTGCTCAAATCTGTAAGGAACTGTCCTTCGATTCCAAGCAGTCTTCCATGTCTTGCCGCACGGCGGATAATACGCCGAAGCACATAGCCTCTTCCTTCGTTGGTGGGCATAATACCATCAGAAATCATGAAAGTAGCAGAGCGGATATGATCGGTCACAATACGAATTGATACATCCCATTCGTATTTTTCCTTATACTCCTTGCCTGAAATCTCACACACCTTGCTTCTAAGTTCACGAATCGTATCCACATCGAAAATGGAGTCCACATCCTGAACGACCGTCGCCAGGCGTTCCAGTCCCATTCCCGTATCGATATTCTTCTGCTCCAGCTCTGTATAGTTTCCCTTTCCGTCACTTTCAAACTGTGTGAACACATTATTCCATACCTCGATATAACGGTCACACTCACAACCTACTGTACACTCAGGCTTACCGCAGCCATATTTTTCCCCTCTGTCATAATAGATTTCTGAACAGGGGCCGCAAGGACCTGAGCCATGCTCCCAGAAATTATCCTCTTTACCAAAACGGAAAATAGATTCCGGTGCAATTCCGATTTCTTTATTCCAAATATCAAAAGCTTCGTCATCATCTTCATATACGGAAGGATATAATCTATCCGCCTCCAGACCTACTACCTCGGTCAGAAATTCCCAGCTCCATGCAATCGCCTCGTGCTTAAAGTAATCTCCAAAAGAGAAGTTCCCAAGCATTTCAAAAAATGTTCCGTGGCGTGCCGTCTTTCCTATATTCTCGATATCACCTGTACGGATACATTTCTGACAGGTAGTCACTCGTTTCCTCGGAGGAATCTCCTGTCCCGTAAAATACGGTTTTAACGGTGCCATGCCGGAGTTAATTAACAATAAGCTGTTGTCATTATGAGGCACCAGAGAAAAACTCTTCATTGCCAGATGATCCTTTCCTTCGAAAAATTCGAGGAACATCCTTCTAAGCTCGTTTACTCCATATTGTTTCATTTTCATTATCCTTTCCTGTTATGTAGCTTCCTACCTCTTTCGTACTAAAACGTAAATTTATCCGCAAAATATGCATCTAAATCGGCAATTGCAACGCGTTCCTGTTCCATGGAATCACGAAAACGCACGGTTACGCACTGATCGGTCTCTGAATCGAAATCATAGGTAATGCAAAACGGCGTTCCGATTTCATCCTGTCTGCGGTATCTCTTGCCAATATTTCCTCTATCATCGAATTCACAGTTATATTTCTTAGATAATTCTCCAAATATCTTCTCTGCACCTTCGTTTAACTTCTTGGATAACGGAAGTACGCCAATTTTCACCGGTGCAAGAGCCGGATGGAAATGAAGCACAGTACGCACATCTCCTTCTCCGATTTCTTCTTCATCGTAAGCTGCACAAAGGAAAGCTAATACGACACGATCGGCACCGAGGGAAGGTTCAACTACATAGGGAACATATCTGATATTCTTCTGATCATCGAAATATGTCATATCCTGACCGGATACATTCTGGTGCTGTGTTAAATCGTAATCGGTTCTATCGGCAATTCCCCATAATTCACCCCAACCGAAGGGGAAGAGGAATTCTATATCTGTTGTTGCCTTCGAATAGAAGGAAAGCTCTTCTTTATCATGGTCCCTGACGCGCATCTCTTCTTCCTTGATGCCAAGAGTCTGAAGCCAATCGATACAAAACTGCTTCCAATAAGCGAACCATTCTAAGTCCGTATCCGGTTCACAGAAGAATTCTAATTCCATCTGTTCGAACTCTCTTGTACGGAAGGTGAAGTTACCCGGTGTAATTTCATTACGGAAGGACTTTCCAACCTGTCCGATGCCGAAAGGAATCTTCTTTCTGGAAGTTCTCTGTACATTCTTGAAGTTAACAAAAATACCCTGTGCGGTCTCAGGTCTTAAGTATACTGTATTCTTCGCATCGTCCGTAACACCCTGAAAAGTTTTGAACATTAGGTTAAATTGACGGATATCGGTGAAATTATGTTTACCGCAAGTAGGACAGGGAATATTATTATCTTCGATAAACTGCTTCATCTTCTCCTGTGACCAGCCATCTACAGAACCGTCTAATTCAACAGCATGTTCTGCCGCATAATCCTCAACAATTTTGTCCGCACGGAAACGTTCATGGCACTCTCTGCAGTCCATGAGAGGATCTGAGAATCCGCCTAAGTGACCGGAAGCTACCCATGTCTGGGGATTCATCAAAATAGCACAGTCCACACCTACGTTATAGGGGTTCTCCATAATGAATTTCTGCCACCATGCTCTTTTTACATTGTTCTTCAATTCCACACCAAGGTTACCATAGTCCCATGTATTGGCAAGCCCGCCGTAAATCTCAGATCCGGGATATACAAATCCCCTCGCTTTGGCCAGTGCTACGATTTTTTCCATTGTCTTTTCCATGATTACACCCTCCTGTCCGCTCTCGCGGACGAATATTTTATTTGAAAATTATATAATACTTTCCTAAACTTTCACCGTTTTCGTCCGCCATCATATCCGCCTGACTTTTTCCAAGAAGCGTTACATTATCGCTGACATACAGTATCTTATCAAAGGTATTCACCCGAAAAGGAACTTCGCTGATGAGCATATGGCGCTCGCCCATACCGAGAATCTCTTCCTTTCCAATGGTCTCTTCTTCATCTCCTACCTTCTTTAACGCCACATCCAGAGAATACCCTGCATCATAAGCTTGTGCTACGGTTCCGCAAAAAAGACTTCTGTTATCGAATGGTGTCGAATTATACTGCGTATAAGCATCCGCTGACGGATATTTCATACGCACTGTAATTGTTCCGCTTTTCGCTTCCAATTTGTCCACCGATATATCTCCTTCGGCATCTCTGTTGAATTCCGCTACCTCTGAAAGTATCATATTCCTTAAGTCTTCTTCTTCATAATAATCAGCAGAAAAATCCTCCGTAATTGTCTCTATGATATTTCCATCTTTCTGAACTTCAATTATTGTATGGGATGATTCCGCCGCTTCTGCCTTACTTTCGGCATCACTGCCTATACATCCACTTAAAAGCAAGCCGCTTAAAAGTACTCCTGCTATCATTCCTATTTTACGTTTACGCATTCCCGCCCTCCGGCTTTTCTTCCATTCATTACATTCACAATATTATATCTGACCTAAGTTTGTTTTTCAACAACTATTTCACAAACTCATATCTGCAAGTATTGTCAGACTTTTAAACTCTTTATCCATATATTTTCTTCGAAAGTTATCCGCAATGCTCCTAAGTTCCTTTAAAACCTCCTCGGTCACGGTAAAAGTATACAGCTTCTCCACCGAACTATGTTCTATGTAACTCATTGTATATACCGTGGATTCCTTCAGGTTTTCCTTTCCCGGAATTCCCGGATATTCTCCGCTTAATATAAGGGCTTTTATCTCGAAGATATATCTGACCAGATTCTTATGCAAAGAAGGAAGCTGCAGTGCACGAAGGGACTGATACAGTAGCTTCAGCATTTCCTTTTCATCGTTATTTTCTCTCGTATAATAATCCATCACTTCCAGAAAATACATTCCATAGCATGCCGCTTCAAAGTCTTCCCGCAAGGATTCAAAATAATTGGATATATCAGCTTCCATAATATTATAAGACGAGCGGCCTTCATACATCTTGAATTCTCCAAAAGAAAAAGGAGCGGCAGCGGCTACCAGTCTGCTGTTGGGCTTTCTCGCCCCTTTGGCAAATGCCGGTACCTTCCCTCTCTCTTTCGTTAAAATAACGACGCGCCTATCATATTCCCCGATAGGCACCGTCTTCAAAACCATTCCTGTTAGTTTCACGAATTCCTGCATATGGATTGTCTCCCATGACCCTGCTTTTATCCGGCTCACTTCCTGTTCTTTCCCGGCCGCTTTGCCTGAAAGCAGATGTATTCTCCTGTGCATTCTTAAAGCTTAAGTAATCCTCAATTCTTCCTGTACTTATAAATTGTTGCCAGTAATTTCGTTCTTTCATCTTGCTCCCCCTAATGTACGATACTTGAAGAGTAATACATTTGTAATACTCAGGTATTGATATTAGGGTTTACTTTTTTCTCATTTCCTATTCGGGTTCTTTCGGATTGTAACCAAAATTTTTCATTAAGAAATCACTATCGCGCCAATCCTTTTTCACCTTGACCCAAAGCTGCAGATTCACTTTGCACTCCAGCATATCTTCTATTTCCGGCCTCGCTTTGCTTCCTATTTTCTTAAGCATAGCACCTTGTTTTCCTATAATAATGCCTTTGTGGGAATCCCTTTCACAGACGATAGTTGCCTCAATATCGGCAATCGTTTCCTTCTTGCTTTTACGATATTTAATACTTTCTATAGATACTGCGACTCCATGAGGAATCTCATCTTCCAGACTCCGAAGCGCCTTCTCCCTAATAAGTTCAGCCACAATCTGGCGCTCCGGCTGATCCGTCACCGTATCCTCATCGTAGAATGCCGGTCCATAGGGCAAGTATTTCATAATGCATTTTATGAGTGCATCCGTATTGTCTCCCTTTAATGCCGATACCGGAACGATTTCCGCAAACTCCATCTCTTTCCTATAAACATCGATAAATGTCAATATTTCAGGTTTTTTTACCGTATCTGTCTTATTGATAACGAGAATAACCGGCGTGCATGTGTTTCGCAACTGCTCGATAATATGCTTTTCTCCTGCTCCGATGTAATCTGTGGGTTCTACCAGCCAGAGAATCACATCCACCTCCGACATAGTTCGCTCCGCCACTTTTACCATATAATCGCCCAGCTTATTCTTGGCCTTATGAATTCCCGGCGTATCCACGAAGACAATCTGCCCCTCCTCAGAAGTATAGACAGTCTGTATCCGATTCCTTGTCGTCTGGGGTTTATTACTTGTAATTGCTATTTTCTGCCCAATCAGATGATTCATAAGAGTTGATTTACCTACATTGGGCCGCCCTATTAAAGTAACAAACCCTGACTTATAATGTTCATTCACATTTTATTCCTCACTTTTGTTTTCGCTGTTAGTTTCCTTGCTTTCCCCATTCGTTTCCTTTTTCATTTCTCTTTTATCTTCACCTTTATATCCTTGCCGATGTTCCTGGTGTCCCGGATATTCTGATCTGACTTGATGTACCGGCCCGCCTTGGTATCCCGGTCTGCCTTTGTTCCCTTGTATAACAGATGTATTCTTTTTCTTCGTCTTCTTGATAAGAAATCGAATAAGTACAATAATCAGAAGTATAACAATCGCCCAAACAATAAGATAGGGCAGCCAGATAATGAAGTAGATGAAGAAATTCTTAATACCGCTTCCCACATTACTTATAGAGTTAATGAATCCCGTAGATATTTTTTCCCATGTAGATACCGCAAGCGGCGGTGTCAGCACCTCTACCTCTTCAATATTTAAATAGACTGTGGAATAATCGATCTGATTATCATAGGTACGAAGCTGAGATTCCATACTTTGAAGCTGATAACGCACTTCGGAAAGTCTCGCTTCCAGGGCTACAATATCTTCCATAGTCTCAGCTCTTCCGAGCAATTCCAACAATCGCTCCTGTTCTACTTCAAGGGCTTTTTTATGGCTCTCCACATCCACATACTGCAGAGTGATATCCTGAACATTTTCCGAGCGGCTGATCACATTGGAAATATCCGAAACTGCCGTCACAAAACTATCCAATTTTTCCTTCGGAATCCGAATCGTAAGGCTTGCACTTCTACTATTTTGTCCATATCTAAGGCTTCCGTTATATACATTAAGATTCTCCACATAACCGCCGAGCTCAGTGACCTTATTTTCCACCTTGGGAAGCAGTTCATCGAAGACCTCGGTCTCCACACCCAGATTTACCGTCTTAATCAGCTTGCGGCCTGATGGAACTACTGCCTCTTCTACCGTTCCCGCTTCTTCCGCCGTTACCTCCGCTTCCACCTGGTAGCTCTCCTGCCCCTGCATATAGAGATCATCCGAAGCATAACCCCCATAAGAGCTCGAAGCCATCTCCTGAGGTGCCACCGCCCCTTCCGTCATGGACTTTGATCCCCCGCAGCCCGCAAAACCGAGCAAAGCTACTCCAACGAGAGCCATCCCTAACTTATGTTTCCATTTTTTCTTTTTAAAGGTTATCATACGCATCCTCCTTTGCTTGGCGCGCGTAGCTGCGCATCCACGATTCATTAATAGAAGGGTTTTCCTATTAATGAAAAAGCGGCTCAATGCTCATGAACATCGCTTCGTTCTCTTTTATCTTCTCTTCATTGCCGACGACGCAGAGGCAATCTTCCTCCATAAATGCCCTAACATGACCTGCCAGTTCTCTGATCGTCTCAACCGTCGTTGCGAGCAGTTCATCTCTTTCCTGCTGCACTTTTTCAAACGATAAGTTAGTCATGTATCCGCTTAAGGAATAAGCTCCCTTTGTGGCCGGAGTCATAGGCACATCCAGGTCGCTGATAGCTCCTATAATAAACTGTGTAATGGTTCTTTCATCAGCATCAAAAGCACTCAGATAATCTGCCGCTTTCTCATATATCTCAATAGTCTTCTCCAGATTGGGATCACGGTAGGATACGAAATAGCTGTCCCCCGATTTGCCAAAGTTACACATACATCCATAAGCACCACCCTTAACCCGAACTCTATTCCAGAGGTAATCATATCCCATCATTACCTTAAGCACCTTTAAGGAACCGGTATACGGAAGCCCTTTGTGAATAAAGTTCCCGGCACGGCATACATACTGTATCTGAGAAGAAGTCTGATATCCTTCATTCTTCTTTCTTAGCTCCGGCTCGTATTTCACCGCGCCGGATATCGGCATATCCACAGGTGACGTATACAAATGATCTCTAAATTCCCTCACCATATCTTCCAGACCCGGGTATTCCTTCTCGGATGCGGTATAATCTACCATAAGATTCTCCGGCCGGAAAATATAGGTGGTCAACTTTTGCAGTTTCTTTACTAAATCATCCTTCTCACCTTCAAAATCGGCCTCCAGTCTTTCTAACAGGCGATATTGGGGAATACCGCTTATCTGCTCGGCTATCGCTGCTGTTTTAGAAATATAGGACAATGCTCTCACCGCTGCCAGCGAATGACCGGAAGATGTCATAGTAGCCTGCATCCTGGACTTCATTTCAGCAACAATTTCGTACAAACGTTTCGTATCTTCAAATTTCGAATGAAGAGCAATTTCCTCCACCAAACGGAAGGCTTCCTTCAAATTCTCGTATAATACTTTTACTTTAATTTCAAAAGTTGCTTTATACTCCTCCATATTCAGTGCATTCATATAGGTGTTCACTACCATATCGATGCCGCCTGTCTTTATATTCGTCTCATGGTATAGATCCCCATATCCATAACTCTCAGTATCCACCATACCGAGCACTTGCTTTAAGATACCAATATATGGGAAGAGTTCAGAGGGTACTGTGCTAATATCAAAAACAAACCTCGTATATCCAATACCATTAGTGAAAATATCGTGGAACAGGACTAATGTATGATCCACATGACGCTCTTCGTTCACGAAATTCTCCGCCTCTTTCTTCATATCCTCTCTCGTTAAAAGCGGAATCTTCTCCAAATCCTCTTTGGAGCTGGCTTCCTCTTGATAAAGCTCTAGCTCCTTCGTTTCCCGAACGATGGCTTCAATTTCTTCCTCGGTTAAGGTAGCCTTATATTCCTGCAATTCTTTATGCAATGCAGCATCCTTCTGTGACGTTAAGCCTTTTGCCGGAGAAAGTACAACGATACTCTTATGAGAATTGCTTAACAGATATTTTTTAATCAATTCTTCATAATATCTTCCTTCCGCATCTTTTTTCAGTGCTGCAAAGGTATCGTTTGCTTCCACATGAATAAATGGTTTCCCTTCATCGTAGAGCCAGCTATCGAGTACCTGCAGACCGAGGATCAGGCCCTTCGGATAGGAACCGAAATCGGATTCCCGATATTTGAACTCAAAATAATTGAGTCCGGCTGCCAGAGCCTTTTTATCGATTCCTTCTTCCGCCTGTCTTGCAAGCACTTCCTCTATCGTGCGAACGAACTCTTCCTTTTTGGAAATATCCGTACTTTTCGAAACAATGGAGAAATAAGGCTGCATAATACCATTATCATAGCTGCTGTAAATCTCTTTTCCAATTCCCTTATCCGTCAGCGCTTGCTTAAGGGGGGCGCCCGGTGCAGAACATAGCGCATAGTCGAGCACCTGAAAAGCCACATAAAGCTTACGGTCAAGATTATCCCCGATTGCTGTATTATAAGTGAGGTAGGTATTCTCTTCCTCCGCCTCCCCTTCCATAATGGAATATTCCCTATAAATCTCCTTGGGGGCATCGAAAGCTTCCTGCTTCTCAACCTCCGAATTAATAGAAAGGGCATCAAAAGAAGAAAGATATTGTTCATCGATAAATTGTAATTTTTCCGCCATATTCATATTGCCATATAAATAAATATAGCTATTGGAAGGATGATAATATCTTCTGTGGAAATCAAGAAACTCTTCATAAGTAAGGCTCGGGATTACATCCGGGTCACCGCCTGATTCCGTGCCATAAGCCGTATCCGGAAAAAGGGAATTCAATACTTCTCTATCCAGCACATCATCCGGAGAAGAAAATGCACCTTTCATCTCATTATAAACAACACCATTTAAAGTAAGCTCATCCTCTGCATTTTGAAGTTCGTAATGCCAGCCTTCCTGCCTGAATATCTTCTCTTCTTTGTAAATATTCGGATAAAATACTGCATCCAAATACACATGAATCAGATTCTGGAAATCCTTATCATTACAACTCGCTACCGGATACACTGTCTTATCAGGATAAGTCATCGCATTTAAGAAGGTATTAAGCGACCCTTTTACCAGTTCTACGAAGGGGTCTTTTGCCGGGAAGTTTTTCGAACCGCACAGAACACTATGCTCGATAATATGCGCCACTCCGGTGCTGTCTGCGGGCGGGGTGCGAAATCCAATGTAAAACACTTTGTTATCATCATCATTGGATAAAAGTGTGATTTTCGCTCCCGTCTTCCTATGACGCAGAATCATACCGACGGAATTTAAATCATTTACCTTTCTGGCTTCTATTACTTCATAATTTTTCAAACCTTCTATACTTGTTTTCAACGCTTCTTTACTTTCCATTCTGCATCCTCTTCCTTTACTTTATATTTTTTTCTTATTTATACGGCAAACGACAGGAGGCCGATCTTGGAATATATGATTTCTCTTACGATCATTCCCATTTCTGCCTTCTCCTTAGAATCTATCTGTGCAAATCCCTCTAAAGGATATATTTTATCCACATAACGGTATTTTATTTTTCCGGTAAAGCTCTTTTTTTCCTCCGGCATACTCACCTTTATCTTCACTTTTAACTCCTTATAGACACCATATGCGAAACTATCCGATGTCATAGATGTAAAATGATCCTCCAAAATAATCGATGCATCTGCTTCCTTTAAGATATACTGCATTAAAATCGTTTTCAATTTGAATGGGAGCAGTTCCTGATGCATCAGTTCCTCGTAGCTATAGCGTGCTCCTATATAGATGGATCCTGTATCCTGTAGAATATATTTAAAGTCTTTATTCTGCATCCTCATCTCGTCCTTTTTCGATATATTCGATATTATCTCCGCTTATACGCACCGCTTCCAGTATATCGTCTACCGACAACTTCGTCTCCTGTGCGAGCTCTTGCGGTGTTACCTTCTTTTGTAAAGCTTCTGCAAGCTGCTTCGCCTGCTCAGCCACCTTGTTCACCTGTTCTGCCATCTTCTCGTCGGTCTGCCTATCCCTTAAGCTGTCCGCGATATACTCTTCCATGGCATCCATAATCATCTTACCCAGAAAACCTTCGGCTTCTGTCACATGTTCCACACAGCCGAGCATAGACACTCCTGAGGCGATCGCCAGATTACCTTCCCCGATTAAATCCTCCAAATATACACCCTGGCCGCTGTAAAGCTTAGCAATTTCCACAACTTCCAATAAAAAAATCTCCGTCAACCTCATCTGCGCCGTCGCATCACCAGCCATCGCCGAAAGAATAATCGCTTCGCGCTCTCCCCGTGATACCTCGCCCAAAAGAGTTAATTCTTCTAAATACTCCCTTAGATAATCGGCTTCTTCCCTCGTCAAATAGTCATCAACGTCTATCGGTTCACCAATTCCAATTTTTTGCTTCTTCAAATAATCGGTTACAAGCTCCATGTGCTCTGAAGACAAATCCAGATCTCCAAACGCCTCATCTAACTGCTCTTTCGAAATATAATTTCCTTGCTCCTTCCCGATTCTCTTCACATCCTCCAGAGCCCGTGCAAATAAAATTTCTTTATTCCTATCCGCTTCCTCCGTCTGCTCTGATCGATCTGATTTATTAAAATCTTCTTCAAAATTTCTATCCAAATTCAAGCCCTCACATTTCCTATAACTAACAGTTATCATTACTTATCTATTCTAATTATCATAAATCTTCACATGCTCATGGGTAAATAAATGCTCCTGACAATATTCATAATTCCCATCGCATTTCGAGCAAAATCGGAATTCCAGCTCCGGGCTGTCCATCTCTGTTCTGCCGCAAATCGCGCATTTATGCTTAGTAATTGCTGTAGTTCTTTTCACTTCTTTCTTAAACTCCTGGCGCCGCTTCATCTGTCTGGGCGACATATGGATGCGATTTCTCGATGTGAACCAGAATAAGAAGAAGTTTAGTAAGGAAGCTCCCATCGCAAACCGGGTATAAACGTTCCCCGATAAAAATTGAATACCTAATATAACCCCATATATAATCCCCAGCCATTTAATGCGAACCGGGATGATGAACATAAGAAGTACCTGAGCATCGGGAAAAGTAGCTGCAAAAGCGAGGAAAATAGACATATTAACAAAATAAGTGCTAAAAAACATGGAAATAATTCTAAAAAAATCCCGGGCACCATATGCCGCTATCATATCACCATTGAATATATAGCAATAAGTCATCAATAAAAAGCTGCCGATGACTGTAAAGAGCATTCCTGACAATAAGTAAATATTATATCGGTAAGTTCCCCATGTTCTCTCAAGTGTTGTACCGATAGAATAATAAAAATAAAGCATAATCAATACAAAGAAGAAATTGGAAGTATCCGGCGGAACAATAATCCATGTGATCACACGCCATATCTGTCCGTGTAAAATTTCATACGGATTAAGCGTTAAATAGGATAAAAACATAGGGTTGACCAGATTGATCAAATACCCTACCGCATAGCACATAATCAGCATCAGAGATATATTTCTAATCGCATATTTTCCAAATTTTTTCTCAAAATTACTCATGTTTCAAAGACTCCTTTGTTTTCCCAGATTTAAAGATTATATTATCAAACATACGAATACATTCTAACATTCCCTCATTTAAAAGTAAATAAAGTACGGAAGGTTTCATTGTATTAATAAAAATTTTACATTTCTATATTCATTATTAACTTTTTAAGCAAAAATACTTTCTTAGCAAAATGTTAGTTCATGCTAATTGCATTTTATGATTGTCTGTCGTATAATGGTTTGACGTATTCGGGAGTTATTTCCTATTAATATGCAGTATAAATTTTATATGCAGTATAAATTATGAACCAGTAATACAAGTCATAGAAAGGGCGATATTATGAGCAAATTACAATATACGCTTGGCATAGACATCGGTTCCACTACGGTCAAAATTGCCATCTTGAACGATACACATGAAATTTTATTTTCTGACTATGAACGGCATTTTGCTAATATTAAAGAATCTTTAGCAGGCCTTTTACAGAAAGCTTACGATAAACTCGGCAATATAGAGCTTCATCCAATGATTACAGGCTCAGGCGGACTCACTCTTGCTAACCATTTGAAAGTCCCCTTCGTCCAGGAAGTTATCGCAGTCTCCACCACATTACAGGAACTGGCTCCCAGGACGGATGTTGCCATAGAACTTGGCGGTGAGGACGCGAAAATTATTTATTTTGAAGGCGGTAACGTAGAACAGCGCATGAACGGTATCTGCGCCGGGGGAACTGGCTCCTTTATCGATCAGATGGCCTCCCTCCTTCAGACAGACGCCTCCGGTCTTAACGAATATGCAAAGAATTACAACTCCCTATATACGATTGCAGCAAGATGCGGTGTCTTCGCCAAGTCCGACATTCAGCCACTTATCAATGAAGGGGCAACGAAGGAAGACCTTTCCGCCTCCATCTTCCAGGCGGTGGTAAATCAGACAATTTCCGGTCTTGCCTGCGGCAAGCCGATTCGTGGGCACGTGGCCTTTCTGGGCGGTCCGCTGTACTTCCTATCCGAATTAAAAGAGGCTTTTATCCGCACTTTAAAGCTGGATGATGAACATATTATCGATACGGAACATTCTCATCTTTTCGCAGCGATAGGCTCCGCTTTAAATGCGAAGCAAGACGTATCCTATTCCATGGCAGTCATGGTGGAAAAACTCTCTTCCGATATTAAGATGGATTTTGAAGTGGAACGTATGGAACCATTATTTACCGATGAAGAGGATTATGCCGCATTCAGCAAACGTCACTCCACACACCATGTGGGTACTGCGGATCTGGCTTCCTATCGCGGCAACTGCTTCCTTGGTGTCGATGCCGGAAGTACCACTACAAAAGTCGCTTTGGTGGCTGAAGACGGCTCCCTGCTTTATTCTTTCTATAGCAGCAACGATGGAAGCCCTCTAAATACAGCCATACGTTCCATTAAGGAAATTTATTCTCTTCTCCCGGAAGATGTACATATCGTTCGTTCCTGTTCCACAGGTTACGGAGAAGCCTTAATGAAAGCTGCCTTTTTACTGGATGACGGTGAGGTGGAGACAGTGGCTCACTATTATGCCGCCGCCTTCTTCGATCCTTCCGTGGATTGTATCCTCGATATCGGCGGGCAGGATATGAAATGCATTAAGATCAAAAATCAAACCGTTGACAGCGTACAGTTAAATGAAGCTTGTTCAGCAGGTTGCGGCTCCTTTATTGAGACCTTCGCCAAATCTCTAAATTATAGCGTGGAGGATTTCGCCAAGGCCGCCTTATTCGCTGAGCATCCGATCGACTTGGGTACCCGCTGTACGGTATTTATGAATTCCAAGGTAAAACAGGCCCAGAAGGAAGGAGCGAAGGTCTCCGATATCTCTGCCGGCCTTGCTTATTCCGTTGTGAAAAATGCTCTGTTTAAAGTAATCAAAGTATCCGACGCCTCTGAGCTCGGTAAGCATATTGTCGTACAAGGCGGTACTTTCTATAACGATGCTGTCTTAAGAAGCTTTGAGAAAATTGCGGACTGCGAAGCCATTCGTCCGGATATTGCCGGAATTATGGGGGCATTCGGAGCTGCTCTTATCGCGCGCGAACGTTACAGCGAGGAGTATGACTCCACAATGCTCTCCATCGATCAGATCAATGCGCTTCAATTCCAGACTAATATGGCAAAATGCAAGGGCTGTACGAATAACTGCCGCCTCACCGTTAATAAATTCAGCGGAGGCAGACAATATATTTCCGGCAACCGATGTGAACGGGGACTGGGAAAAGCAAAAAATGAAAATGGAATCCCAAATCTTTTCGATTATAAGTTGAAAAGAATCTTCGGATATGAACCTCTTCCTGCCGATGAAGCGAAAAGAGGCCGGGTAGGAATTCCCCGCGTACTCAACATGTATGAGAACTATCCGTTCTGGCACACCTTTTTTACAAAGCTTGGGTATCAGGTGGTATTATCTCCCCTGTCCAACCATAATATTTACTCTCTCGGTATCGAATCCATTCCGAGCGAATCCGAATGCTATCCCGCCAAGCTCGTACACGGTCATGTGAGCTGGCTCATTCAAAAGGGTGTGGACTTTATCTTCTATCCTTCCCTGTTTTATGAACGCAACGAATTCGAAGAGGCAAACAATCATTACAACTGTCCGATCGTCACCTCTTATCCGGAGAATATAAAAAATAATATGGAAGAAATCGGACGCGAAGAAGCTATTTTGCGTAACCCTTTCATGTCCTTCCGCGATATTAAGACGATATCCGAGTCATTAATTAAAGAATTCACCGAAATTCCCGCAGAGGAAATTCTGATCGCTGCACAAGAGGCATGGGAAGAACTTGATCAGGCAAGGCTGGATATGATGAAAAAGGGAGAGGAAACCCTTCAGTATCTGGAGGAAACCGGAACACATGGAATTGTTTTGGCTGGGCGCCCTTACCATATCGACCCGGAAATTAATCACGGTATTCCGGAACTGATTACCTCTTATGGTATTGCTGTTCTTACCGAGGACTCCATTTCCCATTTGAAAAGTCCTGAACGCCCTCTTATCGTTTCCGATCAGTGGATGTATCATTCCAGATTGTACGCTGCTGCAAGCTATGTGAAAACAAGGGATGATTTGGATTTAATTCAGCTTAATTCTTTCGGCTGTGGTCTGGATGCCGTTACTACCGATCAGGTAAATGACATTCTGACAGGCTCCGGAAAAATATATACTTGTTTAAAGATCGATGAGGTTAACAACTTAGGAGCAGCCAGGATTCGTATCCGCTCCCTGCTTTCCGCCATCCGTGTCAGAGAAAACAAAAATCAAACGCGAAAGGTGCAGTCCTCCGCGATACATAAAGTGGAATTCACAGAAGAAATGCGCAAAGATTATACCATTCTTTGTCCACAGATGTCACCGATTCATTTTGAAATCCTGGAATCTGCATTTAACGCCTGTGGTTATCGCTTTGAAGTATTAGCGAACGATAATAAACGTGCAGTCGATGTAGGTCTGAAATATGTAAATAACGACGCCTGCTACCCTTCGCTTCTCGTAGTGGGACAGATTATGGATGCCCTCCAGTCCGGTAAATACGATTTAAACAAAGTCGCAGTCGTAATGTCCCAAACCGGCGGCGGTTGCCGTGCCACTAACTATGTGGGCTTCATCCGACGCGCTTTGGAGAAAGCCGGCATGCAGCAAATCCCGGTCATCTCTCTTAACATGGGAGGAATCGAACACAATCCGGGCTTCCGGCTAAATGCGAATTTACTTATGCGTGCTGCCTATGGTGCCATCTTCGGCGATATCTTCATGCGCTGTATCTACCGTATGAGACCTTATGAGAAGACACCCGGCTCTGTAGAAGAGGTACATAGTAAATGGTTAAAAAAATGTCAGGAGTTCGTATCCGCTAAACATTTAAGCTATTTCAAGTTCCGAAAAATGTGCCGCCTGATCGTGGCTGATTTCGACGCAATTCCAATCACAGAAGAGACAAAACCTAAGGTTGGCATTGTCGGTGAGATTCTCGTTAAATTCGCTCCGGCAGCTAACAATCATCTCGTCGAACTTCTGGAATCCGAAGGTGCCGAGGCTGTAGTTCCTGATTTGATGGACTTCATGCTCTACTGTTTCTACAACCAGATATATAAGGCACAAGAACTCGGCATGAGCAAGAAAACGGCTTTTGTCTCACGGCTCGGCATTGACGGCATTGAGCTTCTGCGCTCTGCCGCAAGACACGCTCTGCAAAAGAGTAAACATTTCCATCCTCCGGTCAGCATCTACAAACTTGTGGACTATGCGAAACCAATCGTATCCATCGGCAATCAGACCGGTGAAGGTTGGTTCCTGACCGGTGAAATGGTAGAACTGATTCAAAGCGGCGTGAATAACATCGTATGTACACAGCCCTTCGGCTGCCTCCCTAACCACGTAGTAGGTAAAGGTGTTATTAAAGAACTCAGAAAGCAATATCCTCTTTCTAACATCGTTGCCATCGACTACGATCCGGGAGCCAGCGAGGTGAATCAGTTGAATCGAATTAAGTTGATGTTATCTACTGCACAGAAGAACCTTACTGTGGAAGTATAAAAGTGTGAGACTGCATTGAGGGGGGCTGGTGGTGTCTGAATTAGTTTTTATTCCGGGCGCAAAGGGCCGTATTTTATAAAAATAATGTAAGCCGGGCAGGGAAGTCTAGTAAATTTCCTTACCCGGCTTATATTTCCATAAATACAAATCCATCTTTTGACTTTTCCTTTAAAGGTATCTGTTTTATTATCTTTTTCGACAGTAGTTCATTTTCATTGTAAATGA
This sequence comes from Kineothrix sp. MB12-C1, assembly GCF_030863805.1. NCBI lineage: Bacteria > Bacillati > Bacillota > Clostridia > Lachnospirales > Lachnospiraceae > Kineothrix > Kineothrix sp. MB12-C1. The sequence continues at coordinate 3,549,438 of NZ_CP132957.1, read as the reverse complement.
GCATATTGTCGTTGACTTTGCCCTTAGGGTAAAGTGTATAGTAGAGTTAAAGTAATTGTGAAGGTACCGAACAGTTACGAATTATACATAATGAAAAGAAAGAACGGAGGTGCTCTTTTGTTATCTATTGGAGAGTTTTCAAAAATATGTGCCGTATCCACAAAAACACTTAGATATTATGAGGAAATCGGATTGATATTTCCTAGTGAAGTCAACCCGGAAAGTGGTTATAGATATTATTCTATCCAGCAATTGGAGACGATGTTATTTATCAACCGGCTAAAAGCTTACAGTTTCTCTTTGGAAGAAATTAAAGCAATACTTGATTTAAAAGATTCACAGGATGAAAAACTTTATTTATCTCTTATCAAGAAGAAAAGGGAGATGGAACAACAAGTACAGGAATTTGAAAAAACCTTAGAGCAGCTAAGTAATGATATATCTAATTTAAAGCGAGGCAAGACAATTATGTCATATATGGAAAGCATCGACGTTCGACTTGCGGACGTACCGGCGATGTGTATTCTATCTATCCGGAAGATGGTTCATGAATGCGATTTTGCTGACGAGTACAGTAACTGCTTTCATAAATTATTCAGGAAAATTACAGATGATAAATTAACTATGCTCGCTCCGCCGATGGTACTTTTCCACAGCGCAGAATTTAGTCCGTTTGGTTTAGATACTGAATTCGCGATTCCGATAATGGAATATGCCAAAGGTACAAGAGATTTTCATCCGGGTTTATGCTTAAAAACAATTCTATACGGTTCTTATTCTGCCCTATCTTCCGTCTACACGAAACAGCGTGAGTGGGCGGAAAAGGAGGGCTATGAAAGTAATAATGCCCTTTATGAAGTATATGTAACCGATCCTTCTCAAGTTTCAAAAGAAAGTGAACTTATAACCGAAATTTATTATCCTGTTAAAAAGAAATTGTCAAATGTTTATCCGAAAAACAATAAATGATGTGGAGAGAAATATATGAATAAAGAAAAAATAGCGGAATTAGAAAAGAAAATACAAAATGATTACAGCAATATTGCAGGTATCATGATCCTAAAGGACGGTAAAGAGTTATATGAAAATTATTTTAATGAATGCTCTTCTACTAGCCATATCCACGTTTACTCCGTATCAAAAAGTATCCTTTCTATATTGATCGGAATCGCTATAGACAAAGGGTACATCAAAAATATTAATCAGAAAGTGTTGGACTTTTTTCCTACTTACAAAGTGAAAAGAAAGGAAAAAACAATACAGAATATCACACTTAAAGATTTGCTGACAATGACAGCTCCGTATAAATATAAGTTTGCACCCTACGCTTACATAAAGTATTTCACGAATAATGATTGGGTAAATTTTACACTCAATTTATTGGGCGGTAACGGGAAGATAGGGGATTTTAGGTACACTCCTCTCATAGGACCGGATATTTTGTCCGGTATTCTCATAAAAGCAACCGGGCAATCCGTACTTGATTTCGCAACAGAGAACTTATTTTCACCGTTGGGAATTACTGTGGAAAGTAATGTGGTTCTTCATAGTGCGAAGGAACAGCGTGAATTTAATAAAGCTAAAAATATCAGCGGCTGGGTCGTTGATCCAAAAGGAGTAAATGCAGGCGGTTGGGGGCTTACCCTTTCTCCTACCGATATGGCAAAGATCGGTCAATTATACTTAGATGGCGGAATGTGGAATGGAAAACAACTTGTGTCAACTCAATGGATCGATGAGAGTACAATGGTACATAGCCGATGGGAAGAAGCCAATCTTTCATTTGGTTACTTATGGTGGATTATTGATGATAAAGAACATGCCTGTGCTGCTATGGGAGATGGGGGAAATGTAATTTATTTTAATACAAAGAAAAAAATGGTAGTTTCTATCACCTCACTTTTTGCACCACGGGTCACGGATAGGATAGACTTTATTAAAGAATATATTGAGCCGATATTCGATAATTGTGATTCCTAATAATATATGGGAGAACTTCAGCTCAATGAGAAATTAACATTAGTTTATGATATAAGATGATATAAGCCATGTAAGAGATTCTTTATTCCCTTACATGGCTTTATCGATTATAGATATTTCACTTATTTACAGTTCTTGTCCATTAGTTTCGATAACTTTCTTATACCAATGGAAGCTATCTTTACGATAACGTTTATATGTACCGTTTCCTTCGTCATCAGCATCAACATAAATAAATCCATAACGTTTAGTCATCTGACAATCACCACAGCTTACCAAATCAATGCATCCCCAAGAGGTATAACCCATAACACTACACCCATCACCAATTGCTTCTTTGATTGCTTGTAGGTGAGCACGCATATAGTCTATTCGATAAGTATCATGAACTTCCAAGTTTTCAGTTAAGATATCGCGGGCAGCTAAGCCATTCTCTACGATAAAAATCGGAATACCATAACGATCATTCATATCGTTTAATGAAATTCTCAATCCCGTAGGATCAATTCCCCATCCCCAACCGGTAATGTCAATATATGGATTTTCTAAGTTACGGATAAAGGCTCCAATTGGTTCGGCTTTGTCAGGATCTGCACTAATAGCGGCGGTATGATAGTAACTAATAGCTGCAAAGTCAACCGTTCCTTCTTTCAAAATCTCTTCATAATTTGTATACCATTCAATCTCAATTCCTTTTTTACGATAGTAATTTAGAATTGAATTAGGATAATAGCCCTTTACTTGAATATCCGTCGGAAAATAATTAAATTGGTTCTGCTGCTGGGTAGCCAAGACATCTGCAGGTTTACATGTATATGGATAGTTTTGTAATCTCGCAATCATATTTCCAACTTGACATTTTGGTGCTTTCTCACGGAAGTAATTTACCGTTAAAGCACTGGCAATCAGTTGATGATGCAATGCTTGATGAATACACGTTTCTTCTGGTTTATCAGATTTCTCAACGAATAAGCCTCCTCCTAAATATGAAGAGTTCATAATCATATTAATTTCATTGAATGTGATCCAGTATTTAACTTCATCTTTATACTCATCAATCAGGAATTTAGTATAATGAACAAAATAGTCGATTACTTTTGGACTTTCCCATCCATTAAGCGTTTCAGTCAAGTAAACCGGAATATCGTAGTGAATCATTGTTACAAGTGGTTCAATTCCGTACTTATGACATTCTTTAAATACATTGTGATAGAACTTAACACCGTCCTCACATGGTTCCTCTTCTAACCCTGTTGGGAATAACCGGCTCCATGCAATACTCATTCGAAATGTTTTAAATCCCATTTCTCCCAATAGAGCAATATCTTCCTTGTAGTGATGATAGAAATCGCTGCCTCTCCTAAATGCAAAGTTATACTCATCTTCTTTTTGTTTGTGTTCTTCAAACATTTCCGGAGTCACATTGATGGGAAAGACTTTTTCTTTATCGGATTTCTCGACACGCCGAATATAATCCATATGGGATAATCCACGCCCCCCTTCATTATATCCGCCTTCGAATTGAGAAGATGAAGTTGCTCCACCCCACAAAAAATCTTTTTGAAATTCTGACATAATATTCTCCCTTCTATTCATTATCATTTGGTTTGTATAAAATCATTGTCGCTATAAAAGCTACAACCATTCCTATTAAGATACCAATAATAGTATTGAGTAAGTTGTTAGATTGTGCTCCTGTCCCAACATAACCTGCCAAAGCAAAGATATTGGGCGGCAAAAATGCGAACGCACTCACACCCGTAATTCCAAAATATAAACCACCGGCGGCTGCTCCAATCATAGCACCCCACATTGGAGTCTTGTACCTTAGCGTAACTCCATACATGCCCGGCTCAGAAATACCAGGAACAATATTGGAGAAAGCACTAGAGAAGGCCAATGATTTCAAATCAACAGTTTTCGTTTTAATGCCTACCGCTAAACAAGCAGCACCTTGAGTAAAGTTAGAAATCAAGAATGCCGGCATCATTAATTTATCCGTACCTGTGGCGGCAATTGAAGCAATTGAAATTGGAACAGTAGCCACGTGCATCCCAAACATAACAACCCAAGGAATAATAGCACAGAATACCGCGATTGCAATAACACCAAAGGTAGCATAGAACCAAGATAATACATTTGCAAATCCGACCGAGAACATGGCACCTAGCGGAGCTAGCAATACCAATGTCAATGGTGTCATAATTAAAACTGTCAATACCGGTTCAAGTAATGTACGTAAAGATTTAGGTGAGTGCTTTGAAATGAATTTTTCTACATAACTCATCACCCAGACCGATAAGATAATTGGAACTACTGAACTGCTATAACCTGTAGAGTAAATCGGCAAACCAAAGATACTGAGTTCAGTTCCTTCACCTACTAATGAGACAAATGTCGGGGAAATTAATGCAGCCCCCATCATACCTCCGAGTGCCATATTAGCCCCAAATTTTCGTGCTGCAAAAATACCAATAATAACAGGCATAAAGTAGAATGCCGCATCAGCAACAAAAGATAATGTAATGGCTGTTGGTGAATCAATGCCTATTAAACCAAATTGTTGCATGAGTAGGACAATTGCTTTGAGAATACCTGAAGCAATAAGCATTGGTAAAATAGGAACCATACAACTGACAATACCATCTACAACAGCGGCTAACACACTTTTAACGGTATACTTTTTCTTTGAAGGATTCTTATCTAATCTTTCTTCAATAATGCTTTCTCCTTTTATTCCCGATATTTTGATAAACTCATCATATAACTCTTTAACATCGTTACCAATGATGATTTGTAATTGTTCACCGGCAAATTGTGCTCCAATTACGTCCAGTTTTTTTAACTCTTCTAATTTCGCAAGTCCGCTATCCTTAAAATTAATTCTTAATCGAGTATAACAGTGCATCACATTCACGACGTTATCACTTCCACCGATTCTTTCTAATATTTGGCTTGCAAGAATCTCATAATTTTTTTTCATCGATTTCTCCCTCTATAGATTTTTATTTGGATAGCATAATATTGGCCACCTATTACACTGAATTCCCTGACTTTGGTACTATTTCTCTCTCGAGCACAGACGATTTATATGTAAGATAAGATATAATTTTTCTTCATCACTTAACGCTATATTTAATTTCTCTTTAAATAAAGTGTTTATGTCTGCTACACAGCAATACGTGTTAGGATACTGTAGTTTAAGTGTTTCATACATACTTATATTTACACTTTTAATTTGATTATTCTTTAAGAGTCTTGTTAATAAATAATCCACATGTGTCGCAAAGCGAGAGTAATTAAAACTTTCCACATTAATTGAGATATCAAATTCCTTTTCAATGAGGGCAATGCTTTCTTTAAGAATGTCTTTACTAATAACCTTGTTATTTTCCTTACCATCAATTTGATTGTTAATAAAATGGAGTGCTATGGTTCCTACTTCGTTTCTGTCAAGAGTGACTCCGGTTTCCTCTTCAATAATTGTCAATGCTTTATAGGCTTGTTTCATTTCATCGGGATAGATTTGCTTAATGTCTTCTTGTATAGGTAAATCCAATACAATATGCTCATTCATTCTCTGAATCGCGAAATTAATGTGATCAGCCAGAGCTAGAGTTGCTGTTGACATTAAGGTTACATTCAGTTCCCTTTCTACCCCGTCTACAATACGCATTGCAGCTTTAATAACGGAGGATGGAATATCTTTTATAGCATCATAACCAAATTCTTTAATGTTATAAAAGGTTCTCTCAATTTTGTTCAATGGTACTTCACATGGAGGCTTAATGAATCCAATCCCTTTTCCGAATGCGATGACCTCTCTGCCATTACTATCTAGACATAGAGAGATATTATTATTTATATTTTTAATTATCTTCATATAGTAATGACCCTTTCTTATATAAATCTTTATCGCAAAACCATTCCGCCTAACATCATTAAAAAGTTAAATATAATATTTTCAAATAAAAAAAGTCCTCCAAAGCAAGCCAAAACATTGCAAAACTGCAATCGTTTTAGGACAAGCCTCGAAGAACCTTGAGTAACAAACCTAATTTACATTCATAATAATGATTGATCTTACAATTGTCAATAGTTTTTGTAGAAAAATATCAAAAATATTGAAAATCCATCATTATAAAAAGCATTTTATAAATAAAATATGATAGGAAAATATAAAACAAATTAAAATTGCACAACTTTTTATTCAGAAAAACAATAAATATATACAAAGAGTCAATAGTTTCAATTTATACCTAACACATGCTGCTGTTAGAATTATAATCACCTACTATTTCTTCACAACTTACAACGTGATAAACACCACTAACCTAAAAGGACACTATACAATTCCTTTAACTACTCTACAATTCCGCCTTCTACTACAAGGTTATCCGCCTCCACATTATCCCCGTAAACAGGTTTTAATGTCTCTTCAAAATTAGCATGGAAGAACTGTTCTTCTCCCAGAGCCTTAATTTCCTCATTAATCCAATCGAGAAGTTCTGTATTTCCTTTTTGTACTGCTGGCGCAATTGTGTCCAGGTTACCGATGGACTCAATACCTACTGCAAATCCTTTGTTCTGTATTGCCCAAGCCAATACTTCTGTATTATCCGTAGAGAATGCATCTCCTCTTCCATCTGCCAACGCATCATATGCTTCCTGGTATTCGTCGAACTTAAGCAATGTAACTTCCGGATGATTATCCTGGAAATAAGTTTCTGCCGTCGTTCCCTTTACCACGATAAGAGTCTTTCCATTTAACCCTTCCACATCAGTAATCAGGGCACTTTCAGGAGAAACAACACCAAGAGCTACCTTCATATAAGGCAGTGCGAAATCTACCTGCTCACTGCGTTCCTCAGTCACTGTAAAGTTAGCCAGAATAATATCCACCTTTGCGGACTTTAAGTATTCCACGCGGCTGGCAGCTTCCACAAATACGAATTCTACCGCATCTTCACTTCCCAATAAGTCTTGTGCCAGACGTTTTGCGAAATATACGTCATAGCCCTGTACATCTCCGTTAGCATCTACATAGCCGAAGGGGTTCTTATCGCTGAATACACCGATTACCAATTTTCCATCCGCTTTAATGTCCTCGAGAGTCCTTGCCTGTGCTGTCGCAGATGCTGCTTTTTCATCCTCTGCTGCGGTATCTGTCGTCTCTGCTTCCTGTGTAGTTTCCGTCTCTGCGACTGTAGATTCTACCTGTTTTTGTCCGCAGCCAGCTAAAACTCCTACAAGTAAACCGGTTGCCAGTAATGCTGTTAATAATTTTTTCTTCATAATTCTCTCCTCCATTTTTTTATATTTCCAACGTTCATTAGATTTCCAATGCTTCATAATGAAACGTATTTAGAAACTGTTTTGCTCGCTCCGATTTCGGATAGGAGAAAAACTCCTTCGTGGTTTCTTCTTCCACGATAACTCCTTCATCCATAAAGATAACTCGGTCTGCTACTGCTTTAGCAAATTCCATTTCATGAGTGACAATCGCCATCGTCATTCCGTCTTTGGCTAACTTAAGTACAACTTGAAGCACTTCTCTGACCATCTCCGGATCCAGTGCTGCCGTAATCTCATCCAGCAAGAGCACCTCCGGATGCATAATGAGAGCGCGTACGATAGCAACACGCTGTTTCTGTCCGCCGGATAATTGTCTTGGATAAGCGTCCTTCTTATCCAAAAGCCCAACTCGTTCCAACAGCTCTTCCGCCTCCTTTTGCGACTCTTTTCGATCTCTTTTCTGTACTTTTGTAGGAGCCAGTAATATATTATCCATAATGCTTAAATGCGGGAATAACTCGTAGCTTTGAAATACCATGCCTATTTTCTGTCTATGTTCATGAACGTTTTTATCCTTTCGGTCAATCGGCATCCCGTTCAATACAATACTGCCCTCTTCAATCGGTTCTAATAAATTAAGACACCTTAAAAAGGTACTTTTTCCGCAGCCGGAAGGCCCTACGATAACAACCACTTCCCCCTTATGCAGTTTGAAGTTAATATCCTTTAATACCGGCTCATTTTTTTCATATGATTTTTTTAAATGTGTTACTTGTAAAACTTCATTCATATTTTTACGATACCTTTCTTCTTCCCATTAGTTATTATATTTTTTCTCAAGCCATAAGGACAGTTTTGAAAAAGGGAAGCAAACAATAAAGTACATAATGAATATGACTCCATAAATCCAAAGTGCCGCATCGGGTCTTTCATATCGGGAAGCATCGATAATCTGCTTTCCAACCTTTACTACCTCTACCACACCGATAAGCACTACAAGAGATGTTGTCTTTATCATTCTGGTCAAAAGATTTACTGCCGGCGGAAGCAAGCGTCTTACCGTCTGGGGCAGAATGACATGCCGATAAATCTGTCGTTTATTCATCCCCAAAGCACCGGAACTCTCGTATTGATGCTTCGGCGTTGCTAAAAGGGCGCCACGCACCAAATCCCCCATTTCCGCAGTTCCCCAAAAAGTAAATACGATAATGGCTGCAGTTTCCCCTGATATATTAATTCCAAGATGCTTTGCCGCACCGAAATAAGCGAGAAAGAGTAAGACGAGCTGCGGCATGATTCTAACAATCTCTAAGTAAGTTCTCGTTACGAAACGAATTACTCTGCTTGGAGTCGTCATAAGGATTCCCAGTAAAAGTCCAAGCAGTACGGAAAACACCATCGCGATTAATGCAATTTGAAGTGTTACCCACAGTCCCTCCCAAAGGCGAATGAAATTCCTACCCTGAAATAGTACCTGTATCCCCAAATCCTGCATAACGTACTCTCCTTTCCAGATAAGAAGCGACAATGGATATTGGAAGTAAAATTACAAGGTAAGCCAATACCAACATCAACAGAGCTTCATCCGTTTTATAATAAATACCGATTAAATCTTTTGCAACGAACATTAAATCCGCCAATGCTACTACACTGAATACCGAAGTTTCTTTTATTAAGAAAATCACATTAGCCAGAAATAGCGGAACTGATGTGGACACTGCCTGAGGAAGCACGATATGGCGAAATATCTGACTTTTCGTAAATCCAAGGCTTAAGCCGGATAACGTTTGTATTTTTTCCACATTTTCAAGTCCTGAGCGAAAGGCTTCTGCCATATAACTGCCTCCTAAGAACGCCAGACCAATAATCGCACAGCTTTCCGAACTTAAGACGATTCCTATTTTCGGTAAGCCAAAATATAGGAAAAAGAGTTGCACAAGCAAAGGGGTATTTCTGGACAGCTCCACATAAAAATCAGCAATCTGTATCAGTATCGGAAGCTTCAGATATTTTATAATGCTTACGATAAGTCCGATTAGAAAGGACAAAACAATACCCACTGCCGCAATTCTTATCGTCAGCCAAGCAGCCTCCACATAAAAGGGCAAATGGGTGTTTATAAATTCCCAATCCATTAAGTGTTCTCCTTTTGTTTTATTTCCTATCAATTCTATAGGAATAGTATAATATTGATATTTTATATTGTCAATCATTTTTTTAATTCTATTAATCTTATTCTAAAAAATTTACAATTTTCATAGAAACATCTTTACGTGTATGTTACAATTTTCTTATTAAAAGATTTTTATCATAAATAGACGTTAGATATATACTGATTTATATTTTAAGGGGGGAAGGATAATGACAATCAAAATGCCAACGCACTGTGGCGACGACACCTGTTCATCTTGCGTTATTGCAGGGGATTATATTTTTCTGGCACATCACGGCGGCGGACAAGAGGTCGATGATATCGTATATCAGACGAGATCCACCATAGAAAGTATGGCCCATACATTGGAGACAGCAGGAGCCACGCTTGACGATGTTGTTCAATTAAATTTCTATATCAAAAATGTTGCTGATTTTCGTAAGGGGGCTGATGTCTTCAGGGAATACTTTAAAAATGGTGCGCCTGCCAGAATGACAGTGGTGACCGAATTCATCGGGGAAACTTGCCTGTGCCAAATGGACGGAATTGCATATAAGCCTAATTGTATTTGAAATTTCTAATATATGAAAGACCTGCCCGCGAATTCTGCGGACAGGTCTTCAATTAGCTTTTAGGAATAGATACTGTGAAAAGGCTTCCCTTGTCCGTTTCACTCTCTACCTCTATATTTCCACTATGGGCAGAAACAATGGACTTTACAATGGTAAGACCGATTCCGGCACCACCGGTCTTGCGGTTCCTGGATTTATCCGTTCTGTAAAAACGTTCGAAGATAAGGGGAAGTTCCTTCTCCGGAATTCCGATTCCGCTATCTTTTATAAGAAGAAGGCTGCGCTTATCATCATCCTTTACTTCTATATGAATAATTCCGCCTTCCGGCGTATATTTAACAGCGTTAGACACCAGATTAATAGCTACTTGTATCATCCGTTCTCTATCGATCTTTAAATAAGAATGTTCTCCTGTTATCTGCATCGACAGGTTCTTTTTGACCGCTTCCGCTTCCAAAGAATCATAAGCTATGCGGGCAACTTCCATCAAATCATTTTCCGCCAAATTAAGATTCAGATTATCAGCTTCCACTTTTGCAAGGCGTTCCAAATCTGCCACTAAATTCCCTAGGCGCAGCACCTCTTCATGACAGCTTGCAATACGTTCAGGCGTAATCTCCCACACACCTTCAATCATCGCTTCCAGATGAGAACTGACTGCAGTCAATGGCGTCCGCAATTCATGAGCCATATTGGTTGTCAATTGCTTACGGAGATTCTCTTGCTCACTTAACGCACCTGCCAAATCATTGATAGCGGAAACCAAATCATTTAATTCCCTTGTATTGGTCTCGCTTTCAAAACGAATATTATAATTTCCCTCTGATATTTGCTTGGCAATGTAAGCAGTCTTCGTCACCGGTCTTGCTATTCTGCGCGCCAATAAGCCGCCTACAACAACGGATATCCCACCCGCAGCCGCGCCGACTACCAAAAGTACCGTATTCAATGTTTTGATAAAACGAAAGTCATTTTCATTGAAAAAATAAGGCCCATAATATGTGATGGATACACTTCCCACCTTTACTCCTGACTGTTCGATATCATAGACATGAGATACAAAACCACCATCTCGTTTCAGTTTTTCCATACGGGCTGAAATCTCATCCATAACCTGCCAACATTTGGTCATATCATGGTTCTCAGCATCCCATATCATAACACCATCCACATCGTATACTTTTAAAATATAACTGTCATACAAAGCATACATTCCGATGGTATGGAGGAAATCCTGATTCCAGCTTCTTGTGAACGAATTGTACTGTTCGCTCAAATCATCTACAATCTTCTCACTCCGTATCTGTTCCTGCCGTTCCACATAATCCTCAAACCCGCGATTGATGAACCAATTAGAGAGAATACTGCTTAACGCCACCGTAACGAACACTATCAAAAGTATGGACAAAGTCAACTGCGTTCTTAAGCTTCGCCTCATGCACAACCATACCTTTCTTATAGACCTATTTGCCATTGAATTTATAACCGATTCCATGAACCGTCAGAATGTATACCGGCTTCTTCGGGTCATCTTCTATCTTCTGCCGCAGATTCTTCACATGACTGTCGATAGCCCGGTCATAGCCCTCAAATTCACTTCCAAGAGCAATTGTTATCAATTCTTCCCTTGTAAACACTTTTCCCGGATATTTAATAAGAGCGGATAAAATCTTAATCTCATTAGGGGTCAAACTAACCGGCTGACCTGTCTTCTGGAAAAAATTCTGCTCAAAATCCACAACAAGATCCCCGCCCCCAAAAGAATTACGAACATTGAGGGGAACAAGATCATTTTGTGTTCTGCGAAGAATCGCTTCTATGCGGGCATATAACTCTTTTAAACTGAAGGGCTTAATAATATAATCATCTGCACCGATTCCAAGCCCATAGAGCAAATCATTTTCTTCTGATTTGGCTGTGAGCATCAGAATCGGCACTCTGGATTTTTTACGAATTTCTCTGCAGACTTCTTCTCCTGAAATATCCGGGAGCATTAAGTCCAGTATCACCAAAGAAATATTCTCCACCCGAAATATTTCGAGTGCCTTTTGCCCGCTCTCGGCAGTGAACACACGGAAACCTTTGCTTTCCAAAAGGGCAGAAACTACCTCCTGAATCTTAGGTTCATCGTCCACTGCCAATATATTTTTACTTACGTTAGGCATGTTCTTTACTCCAATGCGTTATTATGCAACTACGTCATATCCCTGGTCTTCTATCTCTTCCTTGATCTTATCCACAGACACCTTGGCAGAATCAAATTCCACTGTTACTGTCTTACCAGCCAAATCCACAGCTACATTAGCTACACCGGGAAGAATACCCACTGAATTATTTACAGCCTTCACACAATGTTCACATGACATACCTTCTACATTTAATACCACTTTTTCCATCTTTTTCTTCTCCTTTATTCTTTATATAATTAATTGATATTGAACGGCTTCAGCAGCTTGTATTCTTCCACCGTTTTTCCGTGTCCTTCCATCAACACAGGCGCATACAGCCATCCTTCTATGCTTTCGGGCGAAACACCGGCTTCTATGAGCGGTTCAGGATTCAAAACAAAGACGATATCCTTATCCTGAGCTTCTCCGTTCACCGTATTTTTTTCCATATCCTTTGCCCATTCGAACATATTACCATGTCCCAGCTTCACACCGTAGTGATCGAGGGAGGAATGATAATTAACAACACTTCTATGATTTTCCACAATCCATTCATAAGATGAGCGCGGAGTCAAAGCGTTTTTTCCAGCTGTCCCTTTCTCAAATGCGGTACCAATCAATATTTTTCCATCTTTTACAATGTAATCGTCAGGCAGCATCCCTATATCCATGCCCGCATCGATAAAAGGTCGCGCATCAAATGCAAGCATCATATCATAGACAGGAGCTTCCCCTTCCAGACTACTCCATACGAAGTCCACAGTACCATCCGGCGCTTCCAGGCTCCATCCGGCATTTTCTTCGTCCATAGTAACATGCTCGGAAGCTGTTTGTAAAATGGTATCAAAGGAAGTGATCGAGCCCGTTCCTATTACATCCAGATTGCCGCCTGTCATTTGTAACAGAATAAGGAGGAACACGACAACGACAAGCGTTGCCACACCTGCTCCTATTATAACTTTTTTATCTTCTTTCAAGGTTTCTTTTATTTTTTCATTCATAACTATACCTCCGTTTTCACTGTAACAGGCTTAAACCGCTTCAAACGAAGCGCATTCGTCAGTACGGATACGGAGCTTAAGCTCATTGCCGCTGCCGCAAACATCGGGTTAAGCAGTGGCCCATCGAACAGATAAAGCAAGCCTGCTGCTATAGGAATCCCGATTACATTGTAACCAAAAGCCCAGAAGAGATTCTCTTTAATATTCAATATCGTCTTCTTGCTCAAATGAATCGCCGTAGGAACATCCATCAAGTCGGAGCGCATCAGAACAATATCCGCACTCTCCATCGCCACATCCGTACCCGATCCAATCGCAATACCGATATCTGCCTGTGCCAAGGCAGGTGCATCATTGATACCGTCTCCTACCATAGCTACTTTCTTTCCCATATCCTGAAGTTTCTTTACCTCATTAGATTTATCCTGCGGGAGTACCTCGGCAAGTACGCGGTCAATACCCACTTGACGGGCAATAGCTGATGCTGTCTTCTTGTTATCACCTGTGATCATCGCCACCTCGATACCCATTTTATGAAGGCTTTCGATGGCCATTTTACTGCTTTGCTTCACCACGTCTGCCACCGCGATAATACCGGACAATCCACCATCTATAGCAATATACATAGGGGTCTTTCCTTCTTCTGCCAGACGATCTGAAGCCTCTTCCAACTCTTCCATTCCTATCTTTCTTTCTTCCATCAACTTCCGATTACCTGCCAGCACTGTCTGACCATTGATCTGTGCTTCGATTCCTCGTCCTGTGATAGAAATAAAATCATCCACTTTAAGAAGATCCATTCCCTTCTCTTTCGCACCTACAACAATTGCCTGACCAAGAGGATGTTCCGAGCCGTTTTCCGCTGAAGCTGTAATCTGCAGAAGTTTATCGGCATCAATTCCTCCCACGGCAAGCACATCCGTTACCGTTGGCTTTCCTTCTGTAATGGTACCTGTTTTATCGAAAACAATCGTATTGATCTTATGCGTAACTTCTAAAGCTTCGCCGCCTTTAATAAGGATTCCATTCTCGGCGCCCTTACCCGTACCTACCATAATCGCTGTAGGAGTTGCCAGACCAAGAGCACAAGGACAGGCAATAACAAGGACCGATATGAAGATAGTCAGTGCAAACTTCAAATCTCCTCCAGTTCCAATAAACCATGCAATACCGGCCAATAATGCAATCACACAAACTACAGGCACGAAGTAACCGGATACGATGTCTGCCATCTGAGCAATGGGTGCTTTGGATCCCTGTGCATCCTCCACCAATTTGATAATCTGTGCAAGTACAGTATTACCGCCAACTTTTTCCGCCCGGAAACGAACAGTTCCCGTTGTATTGATGGAAGCAGCATAGACAGCATCGCCAGACTTCTTATCTACCGGCATACTCTCCCCGGTCAACATAGATTCATCAATGGATGTATTCCCTTCTACCACCGTACCGTCTACCGGAATCTTAGCCCCCGGCCTCACTACAATAATATCGCCAACTTCCACTTCTCCAATAGGAATTTCCTTCTCTTCCCCATTTTGAATGACAATCGCTGTTTTGGGTGCGAGCCCCATCAATTTTTTAATCGCTTCGCTGGTACGTCCCTTGGAAACTGCTTCCAGAGACTTTCCTAAAAGGATTAACGTAATAATAACGCCGGCAGTCTCAAAATACAGTGCTTCTCCCGCATGGAAATTTCCTTTTGCGATCAGGAACACATTATAGGCACTATAGATTCCCGCCGCCGTCGTTCCAATTGCAATCAATGAATCCATATTGGGACTTCTTTGCCAAAGAGCCTTAAAACCGATCGTATAGAACTTATATCCGACTCCGACAACAGGGGCTACCAATAAAATCTGTGTTACCGCAAAACGAAGAGGAAACTGCATAGGATCTAATCCTTCCGGGAACGGCAGCCGTATTATCTGAATCATAGGAGCCATCGCTATATATAATAGCGGAACGGAAAAAATAGCTGAAATGATAAACTTAGTCCAAAGAGTACGGACTTCCTTCTGTTTGCGAATTCTATCCTCGTCTGCTGCATCCTCTTTGTTTACCTCAAGAGCTTGATATCCTGCCTTCTCTATTGTCGCTTTAATCGTTGAAAGCCTTACACTTTGCGGAAGATAAGATACGGTAGCCTTCTCAGTAGCGAAGTTCACCGAAACCTCCTCCACTCCTTCCAACTTCCCGATCGCCTTCTGCACCCTATTAGCACAAGCTGCACAGGTCATGCCGCCAATAGGGATAGTCACATTCTGGCTATCCGACTTCTCCTCTACCTGATAACCGATCTTTGTTATTCTTTCCTTAATAACATCGAGTCCTACCGTCGCATCATCATATTCTACGAATAGCTTTTCACTAGCCAGATTCACATTCGCCTGGCCAATACCTTCAAGCTTCCGTACACTCTTCTCAATTCGTTGCGCACAAGCCGCGCAAGTCATACCTTGTATACTCAATACTTGACTTTTCATCTATTATACAACTCCTTTCCTTACCATAATTCCATTTTAACCAAAATAATTCTTTTTGCAACTATGCACTTTTTTGTGCAATAGTACCTAAAAAGGTACTGTTATGCATTTCCCCCTTGACCCTGCCACATTCCCATACTATCATAGAATCTGCAACCGCTTACAAGACCATAGTCTTATGCGAGCATCTAATTAATTATTTAGGTAATTGAGAAACTCGTTAAATTTTATAATTTTATACACGATTCACGAAATTGGAATCAGAAAGAATTGTATAAAAGATTTTTCAAGCGATTTTTTGCTACGGCGCTGAGATATAGGAATCCTTGAAGCCTTTGCTGAAAAGGATTTCTGCTTTGGCTCAGCATAGTGTTCTGCATAACCGGAGCATGGAAAACTTTTATACAATCTTTCTTATGAAACACTGCTTTTATTGTGTATAAAATTTTTACAATCTACCTGTTTCGCAATTACTTAAACTGATTATTATCTGTAAGGAGGCTATTTATGACTTATAATTGTCCCGTAGAAATCACTCTTAAAATGATTGGCGGTAAATATAAATCTCTTATTCTATGGCACTTGATCGACTCCACTCTCCGTTTCGGGGAGCTGCGAAAGCTTATCCCCCAAGCAACTCCCAAGATGCTTACCCAACAGCTTAGGGAGTTGGAGGAGGATAATCTAATCGCGCGAATGGTATATCCTGTAGTGCCGCCGAAGGTTGAATATTCCCTCACCGAACTCGGAAAAAGCATTCGCCCTATTTTAACGGCCATGTATGGCTGGGGCTCAGATTACCTCACTAACAATGGCGTAGAGGTAAATTGCTCCATGCACATCAAACAATAATTCTTATTATTTCCAATTAGCGAATATCTGCTCGGATTCCTGTAAGAAGCTATAGGGGATTGTAATAGATTCTTCCGTTACCGATTTATTTTCGGCGAAGATCGGCCATGGATTACATCCGCCTGCTTCAACTTCGACACGATCCATAGAGAAACGATTGCCGCAGTTCTGGCATACTAAGTTATCGCCATCCTGCTCATAATATCCTCTGCCGGAGCTGTAACATATCTGACAAGTATTGAACGCCGTACGAATATTTCCGTCCTGTGTCTTCACTGCAATGACTTCCATGCTGATTCCATCCACTTCAATCGGGTAAAAGGAAGCATCCTCTGTAACCTCTGCCAGTGGAATAACGAGATCCTCTCCGGAAGCTGCAGCATTTGCTGTACCTTGTAATGAACCTTCATCTGTTTCCAACTGTTTGGCATCCCCTTCAGGTGCAGAAGACTCTGCATTTTTCTGTCCACATGCTGTTAACATAAGTGTAGTCAACAGAACAAAAACTATTCCCGCTACACCTTTCCTTCGTCTATTTCCTGCTTTCTTATTCCCATTATTGCTATTTTCACCTCTTACACCAGAATCCATATCTATTTTTCTATTTAACCAAACCATCTTTATCTCCTTCTGCTCTTTACCTTATGCTCTTTCTATTTTCTCTTAACTATTAATCCATCTTATCTTCTGTTTTTCCTTTATTACGGCCCATAAGAACTATCCCAACGATAATTGCCGCTGCCGGTAAAATACAATGCCAATGACTCAATAGCAAATTCATATCGTCAACTCCTTCCTGCAGATAAGTCAAATCTACTTACCGCTTCTCGTCCTCTTATATGCACTACCTATCTTACTGGCAACAAGAGCCTCCCGCCGTCTGTGTAAAGTATTCCGGCGGATATATTAACGTCTCATGAGAGGAAACTTCTGTCTTTACTGCCTCCAAGTCTATCGTTTCCAAACTATCTACCACTTTCATATATCCGAAGAAACGATCGCTTCCATCATAAAATTGGAAATCTGACAATGGAGCAAAATATAGGGAATTCTCCCCCTTTTCTAAAGCAAGCTGCGCATAATATGTGGGAACGATAACTCCATCTGTCCCTAGCTCATCTGTCAACTGATTATCGATGTTCCATTTCACATTCATACCTGACTGAATAACAGCAACTGCCGGAGTGAATCCTTCATCCGTTAAGGTAATATTAATCTCCTGCACCTCATTGCCGTACTCATCCGTCACCAATTCTGCTATCTCTATATTTTCCACAGGAATTATATAACCCGAGGGGATTGGCTCAGGCGCCGGAGGCGTCGTGTCGGCAGCAATTGGCTCTGAAGACGAAGCATCGCCTTCCACTACAGTAATAGAACCTCGAATCATACCCATCCAACAGCTATATTGGAAGGTTCCTGTTTTTTCAGGGGTGAATTCTATTATGTTTTCTCCGTCTGTAAATTTATGGTTAATATCGTATTCTCTAATAAATATCTCATTATTACATCCATTGATACTGCCTTGCGGCGCATCGATCGTCCATTTTACCGGCATTCCTACCTGTACCGTAATATCGGGATATCTGCCGGGCGCAAGCGTGCTGTTTACTGTCTGGATTCCATCTGCCGTCGTCTCACTTACCACATCTGATGCTCCTGCGCGAATTCCCCCTGCAAAGGATAGAGGTTGATAAAGTCCCGCCAGACTCACACCCTGTGAAAACATAGATAGACCGAGCACTACTACCAATACCGCTCCTGCAGTCATGATTTTATTCGTAAACTTTTTACCAAGTGCTGTTCCCACTGCGCCTAAACCGAACATTAAAGGTACAGTACCCATACTGAACAGGAACATAGACATCGCTCCTGCGAAGGCATTCCCTGTGGAAAGTGCG
This sequence comes from Kineothrix sp. MB12-C1, assembly GCF_030863805.1. Lineage (NCBI taxonomy): Bacteria > Bacillati > Bacillota > Clostridia > Lachnospirales > Lachnospiraceae > Kineothrix > Kineothrix sp. MB12-C1. Next base: position 3,531,031 of record NZ_CP132957.1, on the reverse strand, counting down.
TAAATCTGCATAGCCTGTAAGGGGCCGCAAGGCATTAAACCGTTCAAAAGACCTACAATAAGAGGACTATTGCTTTTTCCCTTTTTCGCATTGATCTTACCGGCGAATACCTTGGGCATACGAGGATTGAATCTGCGAAGCCATGGAAATATACCGAGCATGTTTATTCCCATAATTACCATGAAAACACCCGCTGCCAATTTCAAAGCACCTTGCATCGTATTGGAAAAAGTAAATACCGAGCCTAAGGCTCCAACGATAAAACCTACCACAGTATAAGAAAGTACGCGTCCGAAATTATATAAAAACGCCGGCCTTAAGAATGCAAAACGACCGCCTTCTTCCTCTTCCTCTCTCTGCGGAATACATTGGGACAGATTGATGCCGCCGCACATTGCCACACAATGTACCGATGTGATAAGACCTATAACAAAAATCATCCCATATCCCATATTTGCCTCCGCCAACTGACTGGGAACGAGTAGGTTCAACAGACCGAATTGCTGTAGGAAAATATAAAGGGAAAAAATAACGAGAATAAGCCCTACCGTCCGGCTATGGCCTGATGATTTCTTCTCTACCTCCGGCAATACATCATAATCAAGCCTTTCAATAACCGAAATAATGTCTCTTAAAGAAATAATATCCGTGTCGTATGTGACATCGGCAGTTCCCGCGTTATAACTTACGGACGCAGACTGTACACCGGCAGTATTTCGTAATTTTTTTTCAATTTTGTTCTGGCAACTCACACAAGTCATGCCGCCAATCCGCAGCACTTTGGATCTTGTACCTGATTTCATCTTAATAACCATTCCTTTCTTATTAACCTGCAAACGACTGTTTGCGGTCTCAAGCTGCAGACCTCACATAACATCCTGCTTTTGTTCTCATGAGGCGAGTATAAAGAATAAATTTGTAGAAGTTGTGTAGATAAAAAAATTATTTTAAAAAAGATCGGTTCAGGCAAACCCGTCCCCTAAAGTCAGACCAAAATCTAACCTTTAGGAAACAGCTCAAACACCTGAACCGACCTTCTTATATCGTAACTGTTCACTACTGAATGGTTACCTTTATATCACTATATCAATTTTCTATTTTTAAGTTCTTATTCTTTTATCTCATTGTAATTTTCCAGAAAATTATGCACAACACCATTTTCTTTGTACGCAATTACTGTGCTTAAATTCACATTCTCCACACTTTTGAAAATATTTCCTTCCACATAAGGATTCACCTTTTTAAGCTGGCTGATCAACTCCTTAATCTCCATTCGCTTGGAAACCATACTTCCATCGCTTCGGCACGTTGTGCAATCGTCCGTAAAACGGCATGCACACTGGATAAAATGCAGCTGATTATAATCGCGCCAATGCTTGATATCATCTTCCCGAATCAAATACATCGGACGTATCAGTTCCATCCCTTCGAAATTAGTGCTGTGAAGCTTAGGCATCATTGTCTGTACCTGAGCGCCATACAGCATTCCCATAAGTATCGTCTCTATCACATCATCATAGTGATGCCCCAATGCGATTTTATTACAGCCAAGCTCCTTCGCTTTGCTATACAAATACCCTCTGCGCATTCTGGCGCAAAGGTAGCAAGGAGATTTCTCAACTTCATAGACAGCCTCAAAAATATTCGACTCGAAAACTGTTATCGGTATATTCAAAAGCTTCGCGTTATTCTCAATTACCTTGCGATTTGTTTCGTTGTATCCCGGATCCATAACCAAAAATACGAGTTCAAAAGGAAACTTATTATGGCGTTGTAATTCTTGAAAAAGCTTCGCCATCAAGATGGAATCTTTTCCGCCGGATATACAGACTGCAATTTTATCACCTTCCTGCACGAGCTCATAAGTCGTAATCGCTTTGGCAAAACGGGAAAATAATGCTTTGTGAAATTTCTTCCGAATACTTTTTTCAATCTCTTCACATCGGGATATTTTCGAAGCCTCCCCGCCTTCCTCTTTCTCGAAGGCAGATAGAAGCCACGCACCATAACCACTTTTCAGATTATATGCCTCGAATCCTCTGGCATTTAACAGACCCGCAGCATCCGCGCTAATCAGACCTTTAGCACAATAAAGAATAATTTTTCTATCCTTTGGCAGTTCATAATCCCCTGCCTCAATTCTACTCATAATAATATTAAGTGCTCCGGGAATGTATCCATGTCCGAAGGCTACCTCATCCCTGACGTCTACAAGCACATAATCCTGAGGATTTAACTCTTCTAATTCTTCTATTGCAATATCTATACTCTGTTTCATGCTTCTTTGTTCTCCATAGGCATCCCTATATCTTTAATTACCTCTCCGGCAATAATCAGTCCGACCACCGACGGCACAAAGGCAACACTTCCCGGAATGTCCCTTCTCTCCGTACACTTATGTGTAGCTCCGGGAGGGCAGATACATTGTGTCCTACAACTAATAGACATATCCTCTATCGGCCTTATCGGTTTTTCTTTCGAGTATACCACTTTTAACCGATCGATTCCTCTCTTTTTCAACTCTCTTCGCATCACTCTGGCGAGAGGGCATATTGATGTATGGTAAATATCATCCACTTCGAATTTAGTCGGGTCCAGTTTATTACCGGCTCCCATAGCACTAATAATCGGTACACCTGCTTCTCTGGCTCGTTCTACCAAGTCCAGCTTAGCCGTTACCGTATCGATAGCATCGATAACATAAGAATAGGATGAAAAGTCAAAATCGGATGCATTTGAGGGGAGGTAAAAGCATGGGTGTACGTTGACCTCTGCTTTCGGATTAATCTCCAATATTCTCTCCTTCATTACATCCACTTTATATTTTCCTATTGTTTTATACGTTGCGATCAACTGCCTGTTCAAATTGGTAAGGCATACTTTATCATCATCTATCAGGTCAAAGCGCTTTACTCCGCTTCTAACTAATGCTTCCACTGCATTGCCGCCTACTCCGCCGATTCCAAACACTGCGACCCTGGCCGCCTGCAGCCTGTTCATCGCTTCTTCGCCCATCAATAATTGTGTTCTTGAAAATTGATTTAACATTGTACTTTCTACTTTCTCTATTATTACGATATTCTTAGTCGGCTTTAAGATTAAAACAAACCCACTTGTTTTGTCAAGTGGGTAGTTCCTCATAAAACAAACTAATGTCGAATTATAAGACTTTTATTGTATTTATACTTATTATTACAACTGATTCAATATTTTTACAACATGCTCTACCTTAAAGGGCTTAATGATAAATGACTTCGCTCCGCTTATAATTGCCTGACTTACTAACTCCTTCTGTCCCATCGATGATATCATAACAACTTTCGCCCTATTATCAAAATTCACAATTTCCTGTAATGCCTTAATCCCGCTCACATTCGGCATTGTAATATCCATAGTAACAATATCCGGCTTTAATTCCTTATATTTAAATATAGCATCTTCTCCATCTACTGCTTCTCCCACTACTTCAAAACCATTTTCCACTAACATGTCTTTCAATATATATCTCATAAACATAGTATCATCTGCTATTAATACTCGTTTCATCCGTGCCCTCCTTTCGTGGTATTCACTCAATCTTCTCTACTGCTTTGCACATGAGTGCAAAATACAACAAAGGCATCCTTCGCACAAATATATGTAAAAGTCGGGAAATAAATATTTCACCGACCCTCGTTTTATAGATTTGTATGAAAAAATATTTTTTATTTATATAATAATTATAATTCAATTAATTCCATAAATCAATTAAATTAATAATTTAACATTCTTTTGTTAAATTTTTTAACATTCTTTTTGTTATCCTCTTACAATTGCTTCATTTTAATTTGATATTATTTTTATTAATACACTTTCTTATTCACACAAATCCTATTCTTTATAACACAAACTTCTCCCATTATAAGGCATATGCTCCAAAGAATACTAAAGAGTAAAACTAATAAAGTATCAGTGAATGCTTCCTTCGCTATTTTCGCTATAATCGCCCCCTAAAGTTCTCCTTTTCTGTAAATGATAAATTGATTCATCAAAAATATTGTTTCCCATTTTATAGTTTTTCGCTCTTCCAAATTTATCATTAAAAATTGTTTATTAAAAAGGCAGTACCAAGTCTCTATACAAACTTAGTACTGCCACTCACTGACAAGTGATATATTAAACCTCTACCCCCTGTTCTATTAAAATCTGCTGTATTTCCTTTACATCTACATCTCTTACCTGAATTTCCTTATTTACAGCCAGGACTGCTGCCACTCCTACTGCCTGCCCCATATTAGCACAAATTGGCATTGCTCTAAAATTAGAATGTGCCATATGAGTTCCTGATATATTTCTTCCCGCTAACAATAATCCGTCAACAGCCTTAGGAACAAAGCAACCATATGGTATTGTATACCCTTTTGTCTGTTTAAATTCGTTCTGGGCACCCGTGGCATCAAGCCCGCTTCCTGAAATATTATGTACGTCAAAATTAAAATGAGCCCTTGTCACTACCCAATCATCAAATATCCGCCCATTTTCTATATCGTTTTCTGTTATAGTACTCACCCCTTTAAAATGTCTCGTTTCACGTACTCCAATTAGATCCGCCGAAGAAATAATATAGCTCTTTTCATATCCGGGTACAAATTCTCTTAAAAATTCTACAATAGATGTCATCTGGTTTCGGCAAATCACAGTCGCCCTTGTCAAATCCCTCACATCCGTTCCATCGATCCCTATAACGTTTGTCATATTACACGTCACTATTCCCGGCAAAGATGTCTTATACAAAAGTACATGTCCGCTCGGATAAGGCAAATTGCTTTTTCCCAGCTCTTGAATCTCACCTTTTGGGATTTCAATATTATCTTCAAAACACCCCGGAAAAACCGCTCTTTCGTAATCCACACCTCCGATTTTAAACATAATTGTCACCGGTTGCATGAGCCCATCGGATTCTCTTCCTTTTATAAACTCTGCCCCTGATTTTTCCGCGATATCGCCATCGCCGGTACAGTCAATGACTACTTTAGCAAATACCGCTTCTCGTCCCGATTTACTCTCTAGAATTACTCCTTTCACTTGATCCTCTTCTTTAATTACATCGCTGGCAAGAGTGTATAAGCGCAGTAATACATTCGCTTCTGTTAACATTTCCAGATATACTGTTTTCAAACGCTCCGGATTGATAATCTGTCTTTTCGAGCCATTGATTCCATCCTTGATATCTTCTGATAAATCAGCCGATTTGGTTAAGATCTCTTCATAGATTCCACCTTCCGTATTCCCTGTCCAATGGCTCATTAATCCTGTGGTAGACATTCCACCCACATTCCCTAATTGCTCTACAAGCATTGTTTTAGCGCCTTGTCTCCCTGCCGTTATCGCTGCGGCAACTCCCGCAGGTCCTGCTCCAAGGACAAGTACATCCACATAATCGGCTATTGGTATTTCTCTCGATTTTTCGACAAACATCTCACTTTTCTCCTTCTTCAACTATAAATCATTTTCAGGTCACTTATTATAAATGCGGACCTCAAATACATTCGCATATTCACTTCCAAAGGTATCAATTATTTTTATAGCAACAGAATCTGCATAAATATTCTCATTATCATATTTTACTATATTTAATCTCTGTCCTTTTGTACTATATTTTGTTCTGTCACATACTTCATTGTCACTGAATAAAGTTATTTCGAACTCCTTTACTAATTCCGGGGGAGCTCCCACCACTTGTCTCTCTAGCACCTTTGTATTAATGGAAGGCGTAATTTCTCTAGATAGATTTGAATCAAAAATCAATCTTATTTCTCCGATATTCACTTTCTCTTCTAATTTTAAAGTGATAATCGGTTTTTCTTCCCGGCAAACTTTAGCTCTCCAGCAATTTTTTTCTTCTCCTATTTTCCTTGTATATCCATTGATAATATTCTCAGGTATGTACTTTTCTTCACTGCTATTGGCAAATACCGTTGCACGCTTCGCCAAATCCTCACTATCTTCATTCACAAATCCCGGAATATAGCAATCATCTTTTATTAATTGCTGTTGTATCACATGTATCGATTCCCCTACTTCTCTCAGCGGCAAATGATACTTAACAGCATATGCTGCCGCCGTTCCTATTGCCTGCCCCGCCACTGCACATGTTCCCATAACACGAGTGGAAGAAAAGGCCACATGCGTGCAGCTAATGGCTCGGCCTCCCAAAAATAAATTATTTATATTACGGGAATATAATGAACGATAAGGAATCGTATATATATTTTCAACTTTATTCCATACAGTCGGGACTTCTTCCGAATTACGGATTCCGTCCGAAGTATGTAAATCCATAGACCAACCACCATAAGCTACCGCATCCGAGAAGATTCTTCCTTCCTCTATATCTTTTTGGCATAGCATATAATCGCCAATCAACCTGCGGCTTTCTCTTTTTGCCGGGAGAAATCCCATCCAATCGAGCTCCATACATTCCGCATTATGAGTTCCCCCGTTTTTAATATGGTCCCATATACCGACTAATGATTTTAACAGCTCATCTTTGATTAATTCGGCATCAGATATTGTATCGAACTCAACTCCGCCCAACTCATTCCACCAATATCCGGAAGAAATCTCTTCATGATCGCGATACTTCAAATCTTCCTCTGTGTATCTTTGTGCCCACTCAGGTCTATGAAAAAGTACCTCTCTCCCTATATCTCTTGCCGAGAACATCAATGAGCTTCCCATCACCTTAGTATCCCCCTCGGCAGGGGCTAACGTTTCCCCGTATTCTCTTTCCGCCTCACGTCCTATCACAAAATCTGCTCCGGCCTTAGCCCCTAAAGTTCCGTCCCCTGTAGCATCCATAAATATTTCCGCTTCTATGAGGAATTCCTTTTCCGTAGTCATTTGCACGGCTTTAATCGATGTGATTTTATTTTCTTTACAGTATACATCGAGCATATGGCAATTCAGAAAAGCAGTCAGATTTTCTTGGAAGTTTACCTTTTCCCACATTACCATGTCAAAAATCGGATAAACCATATTGGGATTTCTTCTTTTATTCTCCAACAAAATTTCTTCTAATATCCCTGTCTCTCTTGCATCTTCTCTTTCCATATGATTATCAGCGCCGCATATATGCATTCTTATTTCAGAGCTCGCATTTCCTCCCAGAACCGGACGGTCGTGAATAAGTGCAGTTCTTACACCTTTACGCGCCGCAGCAATAGCAGCACAGACACCGGACATCCCACCGCCTACCACTACGAAATCGAATGATTTATTTATTATATTTTTCTCCATAGCCTTCCTCTCCAATTAGATAAAACTTGAAATTATCCTTTCACCGCTCCGGCCGTCAATCCTTTTACCAAAAACTTCTGCCCGCATAAAAATACGATAAAAGCAGGAATCAACGCCGAAGAAGCTGCTGCCATAATTAAATTATATTCTGTCACACTCTCTTCTATAAAGTTAGTCAGCGCCAATGGAATCGTGTACAATCTCCAATCATTCAGAAAAACCAACGGCTCCAAATATGCATTCCAATTCCATAAGAATACGACCATCCCCAGAGACGCCATACTGGGCTTCGCTATCGGAACCATGATGCGTGCCCAGGTCGTAAACTCGCCTGCACCATCGATCCTTGCAGATTCTCTTAATTCATCGGGAATCATCATAAAATATTGGCGCATTAAGAAAGTTCCGGTTATCGTAATCAATCCCGGTAAGATTAATGGTAAATGTGTATTAATCATTCCCAACTTGCTAAAAATTGCAAACTTAGGGATTAATGTTACCTGGCTAGGTATCATCATTGTAGAAAGGTATATTAGAAATAGTGCGTCCCTACCCTTAAATTTCAACTTTGCAAAAGCATATCCTGCTAATGTACTCGTAATAACAGAACCGACCAGATTGATACCGGCAATTTTAATTGAATTAAAATAAGCCAATGAAAAGTGATAATCACGTACCGCCGAATTACCTATATTCCATACTTTTTTATAATTATTTGGATAAAAATACTCAGGAATCCATTTAATGGGCAACTCCATTACATCTAAAGGTAATTTCATAGATGCCGACAGCATCCATAAGAAAGGAGTTATCATCGTTAGGGCAAACGCTCCGACGAGAATCGTTAAAACCATATTAAAAACTAATTTTTTTACTTTTGCTTTCCGCATATTTCCTCCTTAATAATTCACCCATTTCTTTTGTCCGCGCCATTGGATAATTGTTATAATAAACAGGATTATAAATAGAATCCAAGACATGGCAGATGCGTATCCCATTTTATAAAAACTGAAGGCGGACGTATAAATATAATAAACTAATACATTCGAAGAGCTTCCCGGCCCGCCTTTTGTCATGATCTGTACTTGCGCAAACACCTGAAAACAGGTAATAAATGTGGTAATTACTAAAAAGAAGGTGGTTGGCGACAAAAAGTGAATGGTAAGTTTAAAAAATTTCTGTACTTCATTTGCACCATCAATATCTGCCGCTTCATAGACGTCTGCCGGTAATCCCTGAATTGACGAGGTATATATCATAATGGCATATCCGACACCACCCCACACGGTCATAATCATAATAGCCGGCAATGCCCAACGTTCGTTACCGAGCCATTGAGGGGGATTTTCTATACCGAGGGTCTCCATTAATTGTGTAAACGGCCCCCATGGAGAATACATCATGACCCATACAATTGAAACGGCTACTATATTGGAAATGTATGGCATGAACATAGCTAATCGAAGAGCTACCTTCCCATAGCAATATTTATCGATTATCACTGATAAAATTAAGGAAATAACAATGGTCGCAGGCACCACTATAAAGGCAAAAAATATAGTGTTTGTCAATGCGCTGGTAAACCAACCGTCCTTCCACATATCTAAATAGTTTTTTACTCCTATAAAATTCCATTTTCCAAAGCCCCTTGTATAATCCCAATCTGTAAAACTTGTAACCAATGAGAAGATCATGGGGAGCAGAGTGAATGCACAAACTCCGACTACATTAGGTAAAATAAATGCATATCCTGTCAGATTTTCTTTTGTCGTTTTTGATAACTCTAATTTCTTCACAGATTCATCCTCTCTATCATAAAGATGAAAAGGGTAGGGTGCTTCCCCTACCCTTTCTATCCTAATTTAATATTTCATGACTTCTTTCGTCCGCATTTCCCATCGCTTCCTCCACTGTCACATTTCCAAGGAGCAGCTTTTCCATTTCTTCTGTGAATATCTTCTTGATTTCCGGTATATGATTCGTAATAGTCGGAACCGCATAATTATTGGCCGGCTCAATTAATACTTTCTTTGTAGTTTCCGCATCCAAAAGTTCTTCTCCGCCCTTTAAAAAAGCATTTGTTACTTCTTGTGGATCATAGGTCTTAAACGATGGTACTCTTCCCCCTTCTGCTACAGGCAGCATCCCTTGTGTGGCATACCATTTAGCGAATTCCCAAGCCGCTTCAACATTCTGTGATTTAGGGTTAATACACAGATGGTCTCCATATCCTCCTTGTGTATAATTTCTCTGCCCTTTTTCAACAACAGGATAAGGTGCAAATGCTGTGACAAAATCATGAGGATAATTTTCCATATCTTTAATACTGCGCACCATCCAAGGTCCTATCGTCATAGCCGCTTTTCCCGTTAAGAACATTCCTTCCTGGGAAAGCTTCTGTGTTACAGAATCCGTATGAGTAGGGGATGTCTTATCCTCCAGCATCATATCCCTTATCAACCCTACACTCGCTATATTTACAGGATCGGAAAATCTTGTTTCATTTTCAGTCTTATACATAGGATCTCCACCTAATGTCTGTGTTGACAAATACTGTAACGCATAGGTTAAATCTTGCTGTGAATTCCAAAACATTCCATATACCCTATCCTGGCCTTCTCCATGTGTCAACTGTCTGGCAATTTCTCTGAACTCTTCATATGTCCACTCTGTAGGTATTGCGATGCCGGCTTCATCGAACATATCTTTATTAATTACGATTCCATACTTATCTGATTTTGTAGGGAGGGAATAAGGCTTTCCATCCACATAATACGCTTCTGCCATATCTCCCACGTAAGATTCTAAATCAAACCCATCCTTTTCCATTAGTTCAGTCAAATCTAATGCCATATCTCCGGATGCTCTTTTAGCCAAGTGGTCGGGAGTATAAGACATATAGAGATCAACACCTGTCCCTGACAATAAATTCGTTTCTAATTTCATATTGCCTGTATCATCATTTACAAATCTCTCATATTCTACTTGAATACCTTTATCCTTATATTGTTCATTAAATAAATCACAGGAAGCTTGCGGTCCCGCTTCCGGAGGAACTCCTCCCCATAGTCTCAAAGTCACTGTTTCTACATTTCCGTTTCCATCCTCTGATATCTCCGGGTCAGGTGTGTTTTCTTTTGCTTCTTCACTGTCTGCCTTTGGAACAGTATTTGTATTCACATCTGATCCACAGGCCGCCAACGTTGATGTCATAATGACTGTCGCCAGTATTACTGATAAAACCTTCTTTTTCATTTTACTTTCCTCCTGTATTTTTATATCTCGATTATATGAAAACAGGCCAGAAGTGTAAATCTTCTAACCTGTCTTATATGTTTTCATTTCTGTCGTAATTCAAACAACTTATATCTCATATTAAATTTATAATTGAACCATTAAAATCCTGCTACGATTTCTTCACTTTTCTGCTATTTTACTTTTTCTAAACTCCAAAGGGGTCTTTCCTGTTCTTTTCCGGAATAAAGTGCTGAAATAATTAGAATTGTTAATGCCAACTGCAATTGCAATCTCATTAATCTGCATATCACTATGAAGTAAGTAACCGATTGCTTTATCGATTCTTAGCTGATTTACATATTCTATGAAACTCACACCCACCTCTTCTTTAAAAACGTGGGCAAAACGGCTTTCACTCATACTTACTAACTTGGCCATTTTCGAAACTGTGATATCCTCATTTAAATACTCTTCCATGTAAATCTCTGCTGCTGCTATTTCTTTTCTCTTTCTCGTCTCTCCCACCTGTGAAAATTCTGATTTTATAACTGCAGAAATATCAACAATCGACTGTCTCGCTGACTCAAACGTATCATATTCACTCATCACATGGTCTAAGCAAACCCCATTCTTATCCACTACTCTGCCGATTTCTATTCGATATTTAATCATCCCAAAAAGAATTACCTGAATTATCTTAATCATGTGCTGCTTAATTATAATTCCTCTACATTTTTTGTTTTCATCCATATCATCCATAAACTGAAGGAGGTTTTTAAATGCCATAGACAAATCACCCATTTTTATAAATTCTTCAAATTTATGTATTCTATATGTCTCTTCTATTTCTTCCGCCAATTTTTCTTCCATATCATTTTCCTGTATTAATTGCTCGTCAGACAAAAAACATCGCTGCATAAATTGACGGGATTCCTGCAATGCCCTATTAAAACTTTCTTTTCCCTTACAAATATTGCTCACACCTCCGCATAAAGTAAACCCATAGTACTGCTTGGAATAATTATTAAGCATTATAAAAGCTCTTTTTATATGATCAAAGCTATCCTGAAATCTACTGTTTAGTACTACTACAAATTCAGAATCCCGGTATCTGAATGTATCGACAAAGAACTGTCTTTCCAGCAATTCTAATATTACTTTCTCCAAAGTATTTTTTACTAACAATAAATTAGGATAATTTCCGGCTTTTCTAAGAGCAATAAAATCATTGATTTTCAAAAATAGAACTCTATATTCTTTCTCAAGAGAAATTTCTAAGGGAATATCCGATAAAACTTTAGAGGCTTCCTCACCATAATCTAAAATGTGTTTCAATATATTTTCTTTTACGCTCCATATTTGTTCACATTCTGCCTGATAAGTCCCTTGTTCTTCGGACACTATAATTTCTGCCGATACTTCATTTAATACTTTTATAAGATCTTCCGCTTTCAATGTGAATTTAAATATATAGTCAGATGCGCCTAATTTCATAGCTTTCCTTGCGCTGTCAAAATCATTATAGTTACTCAAAGCAATAAACTTAGTATTACTATTCCTTTCTATCCCTCTTTTTATTACCTCGAAACCGTCAATTGGATCCATCTTTAAATCCACAAGAACGATGTCCGGTTTTAGTTTTTCAATCTTATCAAGCGCCTCTTCTCCGTTAGAAGCGTCTCCAATAATTACATAACCATAACTCTCCCACTCCAATAATGACAATAAGCCGATTCGGATTAGCTGTTCATCATCTACTATCAATACCTTCTTTAACTTCATCATTGCCTCCGCTTATTATAGGTAATATGTATTTAACAACAGTTCCTTGTATTTCCCCTCTCTCAATCACTAATCCATACTCTTTTCCGAATTTCATTCTTATAAAAGCATCTACATTCGCTAACCCAATGCCGGTCATCTTAGTCAACGTTACCTGTTCTTTGGTTCTCTCGAACTCTCTGGTTGCCCGGGCTGATATCCCAACCCCATCGTCTTCTACATATATATATAATTTCTCATCATCAGCTTTAGCCCTTATCGTAACATTAATTTCCCCTTCCTTGTTGTTATATCCGTGAATTACCGCATTTTCAACAATTGGCTGCAGTATAAATTTCACTGTTTTCAAATTTAATAATTCTTCGTCAATATGAGTAGTTAATGTTACAAATTCCGGATATCGACAATTATGGATATAAATAAAACTTTGAATATTTTTTATCTCATCATCGAGCGTTACTACCTCTTTTTCCCGCATCATACTGTATGATAATAAATTTCCGAGAGCTTCAATACATTCCACAATATTATTAGCACCTCTTATCTGAGCCATCCATCTTATATTTAACAACGTATTAAAGATAAAATGAGGATTAAACTGCGCTCGTAACGATTCATATTGATACTGCTCTCTTATTTTATGCTCTTCTTCTAACTGTTCGAAAAGTGTATTTATATTTTCTCCCATATGAATGAATGAGCGATTTATCTTACCTATCTCATCTTTTCTATTCAAATCGATTCCTTCAATCGGAGTCTTAAGAGAGAATTGATCCATCTTACTCGTTAATACTTTGATTGGACGCACTAAATATCTGCTGGTAATAAATAGAACAAAAACGATAATAATTAAGATTATTACGGTTATCATATTAATACTTCTTGTAATAGACGATATACTATCCTTGATTTTATTATAATCGGTAAAATGAAATACTTTCATTATTTGACCATTGAATTCCCATGGTTTTGGAAGTGAATAATAGCTAATTAAATATTCATTTCCACCTTCTTTTATTTGTATTTTCCCTTTCTTATTCCTTTCCGTTTCCTCATAAATACGCAAAATTTCATCCTTATCCAAAAAGTTTTCTATATCATTATCCATTAACACTTCGCCTTTATCGATGCAGATATATACAAAATCGCCTTCATTAGAATACTCCATAAGAGCTTCACTGAATTCCTTTTTATTAATACTGACAATGATAGTTCCTATCGGCGAACCTGCTGTTCCTTCACTTAAAATAGTTCGGGCCAAAGAAATATGGATTTCATCATCTTCCCCTTCGATATAACTGGGCTGAAACAACGACCATGTAACATGTCCTTTTTCTTCCCTGCTCTTCTTCACCCATTCCTCTTCCAAGAGAAAATCATAGTTTCGATAATTCATGCTCCAATTTGAATAAACTCTTCCAAAATTATCGAATAATACAACTTTAGTCATCGGAAAAGTCGATTTCAAATCTAAAATACTATTTTTATCTATGAGATTATTAAAATAATTCATATTTTCATATTCTGAATAGCTCTCGTTTGTCAAACGCTCCCTCAACTTTTCATCATTTACGAATAGAGACGAATAATATGCCATACTTTGAAGTTTCTCATAAATATAACTCTCATTCTTGGAAATGTTCTGTATTGTCTGGCTGCTCAATTCCTCTTGAAGTAATCTTTCCATTCTATATTTCGTTATTATATTCATTGTAAAAAGCGGAATAACTGTAAATAATAAAACGACTAGAAAAATACGTACAGAAAAACTATTTAGATATATTGATCTATTATTCATAGCTTTCTATTCCTTTTTAATTATTTCTTTTATCAGTGTCATTGGTGTAAAATACATTTGCATAACCCTTTATAGAATAGCATAATGAAATTCCATATGCAAAGAAAAGCAACTTAAGCCATAACGTAAAAAGGCTAAATCCTGATTCATACAGGATTCAGCCTTCGATAATTAATTTAGGTACACATTGCCTTTTCTCCTTGCTTCTATTAAGCCAGACATGCTAAATCAATAATTTGTACCTGATGCCCGCTTGTCTCAATAAATTTTAATAAATAATCAAAAGTGATAAGTACAGTAGCCGTGTTATCATTAGGGTGGACTCCAACTGAATCACTTTCCTGTAGTTTTTTATCAAAAAATACCTCCACATGGTTATCGGTATCGTTTAATAAACCAAAGGGGGTAACGGAACCTTTCGTAAGCCCTAAATACTTTTGAAGACGTTCCTCTGAGGCAAAAGAAAGTTTTGTACAATTCAATACATTTTCCAACTGCTTCAAGTTTACGCTTTGTTCGGAGTCAACGACGAGAAGAAAATGGCGCTTTCCTTTCGCATCGCGCAGGAATAAATTTTTTGCTATCCTTGCGTTTGGAGGAAATTCCAATGCATGCATTTCTTCTATTGTAAAGACGGCCGGATGCTCCATCGTTTGGAAGGGAATATCCAAAGCAGTTAACTTATCATATACTAATTGTTTCTTACACATATCTTAATACCTCTCTTCGATTTCCATTTCTTTATATATATTTTTCTAAAAACTCTATGATCTGCTGCAGCAAAACACCAACGCCGTATACAGCATCCAGTCGTGCATCACCTAACCGGAAAGAAGGCACCGAATCTAAGGCATTTTCTTCCCATCCGTATTTATTTGATTCCAATCGTCTTTTCTAAACGTGGCATCAACTCAACAAGCCAATCAGCAGGTTCCTTCCATCCTGATACCCTTGGTTCTAACTGTGGGTTCAGTTCGCATGGACACCATTTCAAAGAAAGATCAGGGTAATTAGGCAGCTTGTTTTATCGAAGCAACTCCATCTTTTTAATAGTTTCTTCTAATGACTCCATCAGTACCTTTGCCTTTTCAAATTCATTCGTTCGGAGCAACTGTTGAATTCTCGTTTCTATCTCTTTTTTCTTTTGCTCTAGCAGCAGATAATCTTTGGCGAAATGATTGGCGTAAATCATCTGTCGGAATTTACGGCTGCTCATTCTGCGCACCGTGTTATTTTCTACCAAAAATACATAGTCCATGCAATTGGCCACCGTATAATAATCATGAGACACCATAAGAATTGCACCTTTATACTCAGAAATCGCCTGCTCTAATGCAATCTGCGCATAAACATCCAAATGCCCCGTCGGTTCATCCAAAAGCAGGAAGTTGGCTTTTTCTAATGAGAGCACCGCTAATTGAAATAAGTCTTTTTCTCCGCCGGATAATTCTCTCACTTTCTGACTGAGCGTCTCTCCTTCAAAACCATATTTTTTCAGATAAATCCCTATATCACTGCTTGTACCAACCCCTTTTTCTTCGAAAATTTCAAGTAATGTTTTCGTATCATCATATAAGGAGCCCGTAATCTGAGAAAACATGCTAACCTTCGCATCTTCACTCATCCTGATTGTATCCTTCTTATTTTCAAAGATTTCACGCAGCATTGTCGTCTTTCCGGTTCCATTGCCCCCTACAATTGCTACATGCTCTGTAGATTTCATTTCGAAGTTCACATGTTCTAAAAGCTGTTCATCAAATGCAACGCTGTAATCCGTCAATTCCAGAATATTTCCATCTGTTACTGGGGTATCCAAATCAAAATAAATCTCCGGCTGTTTGATATCTACAAAAGGAGCTTTTGTCTTTCTGGCTTTCAGCCGATCCACCAAAGTCTGCCTTGCATGCACTGCTCTTCCAAGGGATGCGTTGTCCATCGCTGTCGCTTTCGCTCTGGCTTTTTCTAATATCTTACTCTGACGATCGATCTCTTCCTGATCTGCTGCAGCGGCTTCTTCTAAATCAATCTTCGTAGCAAGAAGTTCATAATTATATTCTATATAAGTTCCGTCAAATTCCTGAACATCCATATTTTCCATATGGAGTATCTTGTTAAAGCAATGGTTTAACAAGTATCGATTATGCGTGATAACAAGAAGCGTCCCCTTGTGGGCATTGATCAGATTTCTTAACGCATTCAGATATTCAAAATCCAAAAACACATCAGGTTCATCCATAATAAGAAACTTCGGACTCAACATCATCTCCCTGATTACTTGCACCAGCTTAAATTCTCCACCGCTCAGATTACTGATTTTCTGTCCCTCTAACTTTTGCAGATTAGCCAGTTTTAATCGCTTCTTAATATTGACTTCGTAGGACTCTCCATCGATCGCATTCCATTCATCTAATTCTTTTTGATACTCCTCGAATATCTCATCCAGGTCTACGGTAGTCTCCATTTTCTTATAGAAATCAGATAACTTCTGCTCATGCTTCACAAACTCACCGCTGATATACTGAAATACAGTCATATCTTCTTTTGAATCTAATTGTGAAAATTGACTGACATATCCGATTCTTCCTATATTGTCAATTACAATTTTCCCATCATATAAATACTCTTCGGGATGCTTCAACAACTCGAGCAACGTACTTTTCCCTGTACCATTGGTACCGATCAATGCGCAATGCACATCATCTTCTATCGTAAATGAAACCTTTTTATATAAGTCCTTTTGCGGATACGAATAGGACAAATTTTGGACCCTGATCATAATTACCTCCTATGGTTTTTACTTCCATTATAATTTAATATAGAAAAATATACTCTCTAGTAACACAACAGTTTCCATACACCTTGTAGCTGTTGTTTTTTTCTTCTTTTCATTGAGCTTTATAATTCGGCACCCTATACGGTCTTTTAATTCAATACCTAATCTCTCATTGTTGCCTGTGTGTAAATAATAAATAATCAAAGGTTTCATAAATCCTCCCGTATGGCAACTATTTAAGATGTACCATCTCCTCTATAAATTGGAATTAGCTATTTGATCTCTGTTTCTAATTGTTAAAATATTTATTGTAATGACGAATAGAGCTATTTGCTGGCACTGCAATCGTTTTGCAGTATTTTCAATGCGCTATTGAATTCATTTGCAATCCTTTTATCATTTATCCACAGCACCAAATTTACGGTTAAATCGACCACGAATATGGAGATCCCAAGCGATATTGCCATAGACATACTTGTGAGTATTTCACCAAAATAGAGAACCGACAATATAACCGCTTCAAGCAAAACAAAATGAATCACATTTCTGACAACCGTTTGTTTTAGGGATAACTCGCTCCTTGAATATTTTACAAGCAACGGAAGTGACGCAATCGCGCCAAAAATAAGCGGCGATAAAAATGCTTCATAACCAAAACGAATATCGCTTTCAAATATCATTCCGATCAAAGCCATAACTGCACAAATGCAGGTTACTGATACAAAAAAGCTCATCATAATCTTTTTTACAAAGAAAGTTTTATAATCCATTTTACTTCCCTCCCAACACAGCGTGTTTTATTTGGGGTACATATTGCCTTGAGATGATTATTTTTTCGCCATTCTTCATATGAGCCATAAATCGCCCGTTTAGTGCCGGACTTATACTTTCCAGCTTCATAAGATTGATAATAAAAGATTTGGAACAACGAATAAAATGTTTATCCGCATAGGCGTTTTCAAGCTCATAAAGTCGAATTTTAAGTTCATACGACTTGCCTTTTGTATAAGCAAATACACGCTCATCAACTGCCTCAAAATAGAAAACATCGGAGAGATTAAACTGATAAATGCGTTCGTCTATGCTTCCTATTAAGGTCATGCCTTTGGCGAGTGCATACGATCTTATGCTCTCAATATCGGGCGTAACCTCAACACATTCTATAATAAGGCATTCGTCGGCTTTGTCACTGATTTGCCTAATTCGTACTTTCATGATTAATATTCCTTTTCGATTTTTGGTACTCCCGCATCCTTTAAATAACTATTTAAAAACTCCAAAACAACCTTGTTCATGGTTTCAATACAATATCGTTCATCAATCGTTCCCACACCGAGCATTCCGGCAAGCGTGGGGGAAAACAGCGGCAGATCGGTAAAGTTCAGATGTCCCGCATTTTTAAATACTGTTTCATATGCACAAACAGCGTTTTTCGTTGTATAAAAATTATTGTAAGCATCTCCAACGAGTTCCTTTGAATTTGTGTAATGATCCTCAGCATAAATATTTAAGAGAGGAATGGGATAAGGCGTGTCGTTGAGAACAACTGCATTGTTTTCGAACGCCACTTCTTCGCCTAACATCGTTCCGTCAAGGATGATTACGGCATCGATATCGTCATGTTCTCTACCAATTTGTGCGGATGACGCTCCCCCGAGAGAATGTCCCATTAGACCGATTCTTTCCGTATTGATAATAGAAAAGAGCGTATCGGTATTATTGTTTTTACACTGTCTAAGTATTGTATCAATAACAAAATTTTCATCATCCGTACGAAGCTTCAGCCACCCGCTTGTCGTATTGTAAATCTCTTCTTCATGCTGTGTATCATGAACAGCGTTGATTTCAGACACCTTATTGATAAAACCGGTATCTACGGTTGTAATCTTTCCGGTTGTATCCATCGTATAAAATGCGTGATAGGTATGTCCGATGCTTGCGACGATATACCCGTTTGAGGCAAGCTCTAAAAACGTGGAATAATTGCTTCCGCTGAAACCAAATGCACCATGCGAAAAAACAACAAGCGGATATGTCTTATCAGCATTTTCCGGATACCAGAATTCTACCGTCAAGGCCCTGTTTCCACCAGACTCAGAAAATTCATCCGCCCTGCTGTTATCCGTCCAGGTATATTTTGCTGTTGCCACTTCATACCCACCTGTTGGTTCCGGCTGTTCATACTGCGGAAAAAGAATGGCTGGAGACAGCGCAAAGGTAAAAATAAAGCAGTTTCTTACGAAACGAAGGATATTATTTCTTATTCTATATTCTTTCCCCTTTTTTCTGATGAGCATAACCGTGCTGGCAAGAGCCTGTATAACTAGCACGGGCAAAATCACCATATAACGGAAACTCCATTCAAAATCACCGGTGACAAGCAACAGTCCGAAAATCACCAGTAAAGCAATGCTGATAATTCCTTTTTCTTCTCTGTGATTGTTCTTCGTCATAATTGACCAAACAAGAAAAAACGTTTCCAGCGTGAGTAAAGAAGCCAGTATAATAATTCCCATAATTACATCCTCCGAATTCAATTTGTGCCCCAAGTATAAATGCAATTTACCTTGGGAACAAGCGATTCTGGATAAGATGCGTTTTGGGAGGATAAGTTGTGTAAATCCGCATTAAATTACATATTATATAACTTTCAGATAAATTCCTGTTTGTCTAATTGCTTATAAATAATTCATGTTTCAATACTCTACTTTTCTACAATATATAATAAAATTTATCCACCAATTTATCAACTCCATTTTTCCCTTGTCATAACTTAAATTACCCTATGTCATCTATATTTTACCTTCAACGTGCCTTGTGTGTGCTATTTAGATGCACGCTTCTGACTACACGTCGTAAATCGGGACTAAAAAATGATGCAAACCGCTCTAAAGTGCAGCTTGTAGATGGCACATTACTGGCATAGAAAAATAAGATTCGTTTGAAAGATGGAACATTGACTATTCCAATAGATTTGCTTTCTACTCATTTCTCTATGGTAAAACTTCATCTTGATTATTCTACCATAGACCCATAAATTATGATATAAGTTTCCTTTATAAATGATTTAGAGGTTTTAATCTACTCACCTAATTTTTCAGTTCTGCAATTCTCAAATCACATTATATATTGAGACATTCCTTACAAATTGAAATTTGTTGATTTAGCTAGATATACGATTTTTCGCTCCTCATATCAATTAAATATACCTATAAATCAAGAATTCCGGGACACAACTAACTAAGTATTAAATTTCATTTGCTCCTCGCTCCAGCGATATAACTCAATTAATGTTGGTAGCAACGCTTTTCCTCGTTCTGTTAAGCTATATTCTACAGATGGAGGAATGGTACTATATTCAAACCGATTGACCAGACCATATTCTTCAAGTTCTCGCAAGCATCTTGTCAACGCCGTATTTGTAATCTCAGGAATATGACGCTTCAGTTCATTGTAGTGCAGTACATCATAATTCACAAGCTCCCATAAAATCGGGAGCTTCCACTTTTGACCGATCAACTTTATCGCATAAATAATGGGGCATTCTCCACTCTTTTCTTTGGCCAATCCCTCTGAGCATGTTATATTTTTCATAAGTCCTCCATTACACATTTCAAGGAACAAAAATGTGCGTACTTGTTGTTTTGTTTCTTTGTATTATATAATAAGCCCATGCAGAAAAGCAATCTGTTTTTACTGTAAAATCTCTCGTAAAGGTGGTTATTCAATGAAAATTATAGCTGTAAACGGAAGTCCTCGCAAAAACTGGAATACGCATACCCTATTGAACAAAGCGCTGGAAGGCGCACAAAGTGAAGGCGCACAGACGGAACTTGTTAATCTTTATGATTTAACCTATCAAGGCTGTATTAGCTGCATGTCCTGTAAGGTCAAAAATGGCAAAAGTCTGGGGCGTTGTGCCGTAAACGATGGGCTGAAACCGGTACTTGAAACAATACATAGTTGTGATGGTCTGATTCTCGGTTCACCGATATATTTTAGTGATGTGAACGCCATGACAAAGGGGTTCTTGGAACGCTTCCTGTTCCAATACCTCTCCTATGATGATTATTCTCAGACCTTTTTTGATGGAAACATAAAGAAATCCGCATTTATTTATACAATGAATGTCCCGGAGAGTATGACTGAACAGATCGGGTACAATGCCTTGTTTGAAAAATATAAAATGATGTTAAGCCATTTTGGATACGAGCAAACCATTGTATCAACCGAAACTCTACAGGTAAATGATTATAGCAAATATCATATGGCTAGTTTTAATGAAGCAGAACGGAAAGAGCGTAGGGAAAAAGTTTTTCCAACGGACTGTCAAAAAGCCTATGACTTGGGAAAATCTATGGCAAAAGTATAATGTAGATAAACAAAAGCGTGAGGTAATCTCACGCTTTTGACAGTGCTCTCATAAGACACCTACTTGTTATACTTATTATCTAAACGATATTTTCTCCTAAAATAATTTTAGGCATAGTAGTCAAACAACGATTCCAGCGTTTATAAAAATGCTCCAGACCAAGTTTAGAAACACGAGCATGAGTTTCCTCATCTCTAACTGTCCAGTGTAAAACATAGGTTATTTTACCTATATGACGAGTTAGACGAGCAGGTAAATCGCCTTCTTTCACAGCATTAAAATCTTTTTGTCGATGAGTACGTTTAATATATCGAACCTCCATCACGCCGTCCTGTTCCATATAAAAGTCGGCGACCTCCTTCATAAGTTGCTCGATTTCATCTTGTTTTTCAATTTTTGCCTCATATATGCAAATTTCATTAAACATTAATTTTACCTCCATCATAAAACATAAATAGCTTTTGGTTCAAAACTGCTCGACAAATTCAAATTTATAATCCTGTACTTCCTCCGTTTATAATTTAAAAACCATTCGACAACTTCTTTACATTATCAACAAGTCGGTCATAAGTAACAATATGTAAGGCTGGTGTTTCATACTGAGTTTGTCCTCGCATTTGATTTGCAGTATTATCCATCCTGTCTCTACGACTTACGACCAAGCAATAGTGGATTCCCCATATGGGAATATTCCCGCTGATATTTGTAAGACCACAACTTTCCATAAAATATTTTCGATTATCGTCCATCCAGCGCTTCCAGTCTTTTATCTGTACAATTCCTTTTCTGACTGATTCCGATTCCATATTCGATGTACGAACCTTATAATCGACATTGACATTCTCAAATTCTATAAGCACAATATGATGTCCAATCGAATTTCTTCCAAGTAACATATAATCAGCACGATATTCTGCCCCAAGACGTTGTTCCGGTATAATGCAGGCTTCGTGATGTCCAAGATCATAATCTTCAAATATAGAAGCCGGAATAAACCATTTTTCGTTTTCCTTTATATAACTTTGAATATCATTTTCCTTACTCGCTTGATTAAGAACATCAAGCAATAACTCAGATTCATAATCAAAATCAATATTTTGATACCAGTCTGACTTAAATTTATAAAAATTATCTGGTACAATATAATCCATTAGCGCACCTCTAAAGCTTCTATTTGTCAATTGTCCTTTCCTGGCAGTTTCTCAAGTCAATGCTTGTCCATTTTCCTGCTCTGGAAAGAAATATTCTATCATTTTTTCATAGGTATCCTGTGCCGAATTGCAAGTTTCCAGTAGATATCCTTTCTCTGCCTTATACTCTTTCAATCCTCTGTAGTAATACCACTTGTGCAACTCATCAATAATGAAGGGGGTGATATTATGCTTCAGGCATTCTTTAAACATAATAATACGTCCTACCCGGCCATTGCCGTCCTGAAAGGGGTGGATGGATTCAAACCACTGATGAAAATCTATGATATCCTCAAATTCAATTTCTTGTTTACTCAGGTACTCAGCAAGCAATTTTTTCATTTCCTGTGGTACATTGGTCGGAAGGGTTGTTGCCATATCTCCCACCTCATTTGGCCGCAGCTTGTAATCCCCTACCCGGAACCACTCCCGTTTCGCATCGGAAGTATTTGTCTTAAGCAAACGGTGGAATTCCTTTATCATATCTTCCGACAAGTCTTCCTCCGCATGCTCTAACATATAGTCAAAACAATGGAAGTGATTGATTGTTTCCAATATATCGTCTACCTTAAGCGGTTCTTCTCCCTCACTTAAAATCGTGTTGGTTTCATAAATATATCTGGTCTGTTCTTCTGACAGTCGGCTTCCTTCGATCCGGTTAGAATTATATGCCAGATTCACCTGTGTTTTATGATATAATCCACCTTTTAAATGCATCTGTTTTTCTTCCAGTAGTAAATGCAGTAATCTTTCTTTCATCGAATTCCTCCCTATCATACTAGTATTTATATTATAACCGAGATTATTGTATTTGTGTAGTAATACCATATACTATTTCGTATCATATTTTGGAGTTAACTTTATTTGTATTAAATATTATCGGATGACTTATGAGTGGTTTGTAAATCGATCCTTCCTATATAATTTAATCTTCACAACATTACGATTTTGTATGTGATACCTCTCTTATAATGATTAATAAATTCTCTGCAATTCTCTAAATATATAACTAATACATACAAAAAAGCAGATATGCGGTGTACAACATTCCGTATCTGCTCATTTTGTAATTATATTCTTTTCTAAATTTATTCATTATCAAATAGCACTGTCCCATATTTACAAGAAAAAGATATGGTTAGAGTCTTTCGGTGCTTCTGTTCTTTCTATTACTGTAACTACGGATTTTTAAATAATCATAATGGTATAAGTATCAAATATCAAGTCACGTCCTTGTTACTAACTAATAGATATTATGTTTGATTGCACCATTTTTACTTACCGTTTTCTCTCTTTCCCAAACAGATAAACTAAGTAGCTTTCCTTCGTTTAAAAGGCTGGAAAAACGTTCTGACCGCATAAATCTTTCGCTTTTATCAATTCTACTTTTAAATCGGTAACTAATGTAAAGTAATCCTTTCCAATTCTTTTACCTTTGCCTCAATCGTCTTTATGACCCGAATAAATTCCTCGTCACTCTTGCCTGTCGGGTCATCAAGCCCCCAATCCTCACGGTGCTTGCAAGGCAGGAAAGGACATTCCACATTGCAGCCCATTGTAACAACAATATCTACGGGCGGGATGTCAGACAACAGCTTAGAATACTGAGTCTTTTCCATATCAATCTCATAGAGTTCTTTCATAAGCCTCACAGCATCTTGATTGATTTGCGGCTTTGTTTCCGTTCCTGCTGAATAGCTTTCCAACACATCCCCTGCAAGATGCTTACAAAGGGCTTCTGCAATCTGTGAGCGGCAGGAATTATGCACACAAATAAATGCAACTTTCTTCATATCTATTTTCCTCCTAAAAGTGAAAGTAAACGACCGCCCTTGACATCTTCCGCACTCCATTTGATAACGGCAAAATTGCCGTAAGACAGTTCGTCAACTTTATGAATCCATCCAATTTCATGGTTTGCTTTCGCCATTAGAAGCTGGTTCGTTGTCTCGGCAGCATACAGGGATGAATTGATGACCCACCATTTTGTCGCAATTCCGGCACGTTCTAAATCCTCTTCTAATCGCATGGCTTCAAAGACCGGTGTGGTTTCGGCAAGTGTCACAATGATAACTGCCGTTTCTTCGGTATTCCGAAGCCGGGGCAACAGTTTTTTGACCGATTCCGGGACATCTCCCTGTGTGCGTTTTACCTCACGATGATAGCTCTGTGTAGAATCGAGTAACAGTAACGTATGACCGGTAGGGGCGGTATCAATCACAACCACCTCGTTTTCCGCTCGTTCCACAATCTCGGCAAAAGCGCGGAATACAGCAATTTCCTGTGTACAGGGAGAGCGTAAATCTTCTTCCACATAGGCAACATCTTCTTCCGACATGGTTTCCCTTGCTTTTTTCAATACTTCTTTCTGATAACGCTGGAGTTCTTCTTTTTCATCGATATGACTTATAGTAATGCTACTTGTTTCGTTCATCACAAACTTTAGATGGGCGGCGGGGTCGGTGGTGGTCAAATGTACCTTTTTTCCTTTCTCCGATAGTCCCAATGCAATAGCGGCAGCGATTGTTGTTTTCCCAACACCACCCTTGCCCATCGTAAAAATGACCTTTTTACCGCTTACATCCAAATCGTCAATCACCTTACGGAGTGCCGGAATGTCTGCGGTATACAATTCTTCGCTGCTCATGGAAAGGCTGTCTTTCACAAGTAGATTGCGGACATTGTTCAAACCTGTGATATTGTAGGAACGGAGCGGTATAAAATAAGTGGTGATGTCTTTTAATCCGGTTGGCATATCGGTAAGTGCCTTTTGCTGTTTGACATACAGACTTTCGGATATGTCATCGTCAAAGGAAGAAAGCACACCATTGATAATCAAAAGCTGGTTGTGTACCCCTAAGTCGGCAAGTTCTTTTGAAGCTCTCTCCGCTTCTTTGAGCGGGGAATGCTCCGGGCGGGACACAAGGACAAGCGTTGTCATACTCCCATCCGATAATGTCTTGACCGCATTTTTATAGATTTCCTTTTTATCCTCTAAGCCGGAAAGCTGACCTAAGCAGGAAGCTCCATGTGTATTTTCGCTGATAAAATTGCTCCATGCACTCGGCAGTTGAAGCATCCGCAGCGTATGACCGGTAGGGGCAGTGTCAAAAATGATATGGTCATATTCTGCTTGTGCCTTTTCGTCAGTGATAAAAGTGGAGAACTCATTGAATGCAGCAATTTCTACCGTACAGGAGCCGGAAAGCTGTTCCTCCATATTCGTGATGACCGATTCGGGTAGCTTGCCGCGATAAGCTGCGACAACACTTTCCCTGTATTCTGCCGCCGCCTGTATGGGGTCGAGGTTCGCTACTATAAGCCCCGATACATCGGCAATGGGCGTTCCCTTGTTTGTAAGCTCCATATTAAAAACATCCTGCAAATTGGATGCGGGATCGGTGCTGACGAGCAGCACTTTTTTTCCATTGTCAGCAAGGGTCACAGCAGTCGCACAGGCAATAGAAGTTTTCCCAACACCACCCTTGCCGGTAAAAAATAAGTATTTCGTAAGGTGAATACCTTGCAAATCAAAATCTTTCATCAGCAACACCCCTCTGAACAGCAGCACCCGCCCTCCGTCTTTTTGGTTTCAGTCCCTTCAAGATAAGAAACAGGAATTTCAAGCCATTCTGCAATCTCTCCATTGGTAGGATATGCCTTTGTCTTTACAATTTTACCATCAATGACAGTAGCCGGAAGTGCTTCCACCCCCTCACTGTTAATCAGCTTATTGATATCCGTATTATTGACAAATGCTTGCGGCGCGCTGTTGAGATTAAAGCGAACAGCAGTAACACCGTTTTTTTGTAAGTTATTGAACACAGTAGAAATATGGAGCAGTTCGGGGTCAACACCAACGCCGCAAATACCAGTTTCACAACACATAGCTGGTTCATAGATACATAGAGTTTTCATCATAGCTTCTCTCCTTAAAAAATAATTATTTAGGTTTTCGGGTAACACATAAGGCATCTTCACGTCTTGCGGCTGACCATAGAGAACATGTAGAATACCGTTTATAATCATAGCCACAGGCGGTTGTTCATATTCTTTGCCGTCATAGACAAATAGACGGCAGTCTACGCTGTCACCGCATAAGTCTCCGCAGTCCTTACAGCCGCTTTCTTTCAGTTCCGTTCATATATCTACGCCGTTTATCCGAATGGTGGGGGAACTAATAAAATGATGCTGCTCGGCCAATTCTCTTGTTGTAATGTTGACCTTATTGACTGTTACCTCACTATCCAATGCCTGAAATACAGGAGATAAAGCACTTAGGGCTTCCTCCAATGTATCATCGGTTGCCATACAGCGTTCACAGTTTTTCAAATCAAATCCCAAAAGCTCACGGCAGTTTGTGGATTGATTTTGCGCGGCAAATCGGCGTTCAAACTCCTGCACCAATTCAAATGTTCTTTCTTTGGATGGATTATCATTCGGCAGATACTTCCCGTATTTCAATCCGATTAGCATATATGCTGCTGTTGCAGCACCACAGGTCTCACCCAGCCTTCTCATTCCTGCCGCAAAACCACAGGATAGTTTCAATGCTGTTTCTTTCTCCAATCCAAATTCTTCACAATAAGTAGACAGGATTGCCTGGGAGCAATCAAATCCACTGTTAAAGCACGCTAACGCTTCCTCTACTTTACTTTTCATTTATCAAACCATCCTTTTGTACGGTTCACGATATTGACAAGAATCAGCATAACAGGTACTTCGGTCAGTACACCGACGGTACAGACAAGCACAACGGGCGAGGTCGGTCCATATAGGGCAATCGCTACCGCTACCGACAATTCAAAAAAGTCCGACGCACCAATCAAAGCGGCGGGAGCTGCTATGCTGTGCGGTTGCTTACACACTTTGCACATGACATAAGCAAAAGCGGCTGTGATAACATTTTGCAGGATTAACGGCACTGCTATAAGCAGTACATGAATCGGATTGCTTAAAATAGCATCACCTTGAAAGGTAAAGATAATAATCAGGGTAAGAAGTAACCCTAAAGTGGTAATCCCGTCAAACTTAGAAACAAAGTTTTCATTAAAGTGTTGAATGCCTTTTTTCTTTATCACAATATTTCTCGTCAAAGCACCACCGATGAGGGGAATTACAACAAACAATACAATGGATAAAAACAACGTATCCCAAGGCACAAACATATCATTTACACCAAGTAAAAAGGATACAATGGGTACAAATGCTACAAGGATAATGAGGTCATTGACCGCTACTTGCACAAGCGTATGTGCCGGGTCTCCCTTTGTGAGGTTGCTCCAAACAAATACCATTGCCGTACAGGGAGCTGCTCCCAGCAAAACTGCTCCCGCAACATAGTTCTTAGCGATATCTGCGGGAATTAAATTCTTGAATACCACATAAAAAAAGAAAGTTGCCAACCCGAACATCAAAAATGGTTTAATCAGCCAGCTCGTTCCACTTGAGATAAGTAAGCCCTGAGGATTTTTTCGTACATTTTTGATAGATTGAAAATCCACCTTCATCATCATAGGATAAATCATAATCCATATCAACACGGCAATGGGTATGGATATTTGTGCATACTCAAAGCGTCCCAAAAAATCGGGAACAGCAGGAAGGAATTTACCGATTAAAATACCTGCCGCCATACAGAGTAATACCCACACCGTCAAATACTTTTCAAAGAAACCAATCCCTTGGTTTTGCTTATTTTTTTCCACAGTTACACTCTCCCTCTTTGCAAATGCACTCTTTTTTGTCAATCGTGATGGCACATAAGAAGTTTTTGAACTCCAGCACCTTTTCATTGTTCAGCGAATAATACATCCACTTGCCCTCTTTCCGTCCATTCACCAGACCGCAATCGCTGAGGATTTTCATGTGGTGGGATAAGGTCGGCTGTGTAATATGGAATTTTTCTAAAATCTTGCAGGCACAAAGCTCCCCACAGGACAGCATATCCACAATCATCAATCGGTTTGCGTCCGCAAGGGCTTTGAACAATCCTACCTTTTCAGTATACTTGTCATTCATCTTAAAATCACCTCACATAGATATTTATCTATATGTTATTATATGCCATTATATAGATAAGCGTCAATGTATTTTGGATTTATTTTGAAAATCCTCAACTATTCTCCGCATTCATCATGATGCTGATGCTCATGGCAAACAGAACCGGTTGATTTCAAAGTTCCTTGCAAATACTCTTTTACCACTATTTTTGCACTACCGCTTGCTCCAACAATAACCTCAATATTCTTTTCACTAAAGATTTCAATAGCCCCGCTTCCCATTCCACCTGAAATAATCACATTTACCCCCATGTCATTCAGGAAGTTTGGAAGGAAGCCCGGTTTATGCCCGGGATTCGGTATAGACTCACTCTTAATAATTTGATTGTTTTCGGCTTCAAATATATTGAAGTTAACACAATGCCCAAAATGCTCCGTTACCATTTCATTTTCACTTGCTACCGCAATTTTGATCATTTCTTTTCCTCCGCTTTCTTATTTTGAATATATGTATCCAGTATTTCAGCTGCATGCTCGACAAGTTCTGTGCACGGACGTTTTTTATAATAACCTTCATTTCTTTTCTCAGGTATGGGACTTTCTTTTTCTGTAGAGAGACCTAAAAGCTCTCTGCAAATGATCGAATTGTTTTTATCCTTAAATTTCATTGCCAGAGCCTGAACCAGCTTATAATGTTTCGCTTTGGCAATTCTATCTGAAGGATCAGAATATCCATATAATATACCTACAACTACGAACATTCCGCTAACAGCTCCACATACCTCTCGCAGTCTCCCCATTCCTCCTCCAAAAGATGAAGAAACTTTCAATGCTGTTTCTGAATCCAGTCCCGTCTCATCATTAAAAGCCAGGACTATAGATTGCGAACAACTGTACCCCTTTTTAAATAGCTCTTTTGCTAATACTGAATGCTCGCTCACTTTTTATTCTCCCCAAGCCTTTCTTCTAGTATTTTGGATACACCATCAAGCCAATTGCCGTCGAAAACTTCTATCATACCCTTATCACAAGCCGCTGAAATCTCCGGATCAATCGGTAATTTTGCAAGAACCTTTAAGTCATGTTTATCGGCAATCTTTTCTATGTGACTTTCTCCGAATATCCGATAATCCTTGCCATTATCAGGACATTTAAAATATGACATATTTTCCACCAAGCCAATAACAGGAATATTCATCATCTCAGCCATCTTGACCGCTTTAGATACAATCATCGATACAAGTTCCTGCGGAGATGTTACTATTATAATCCCATCAACGGCTATAGATTGAAATACGGTAAGAGGAACATCACCAGTGCCCGGAGGCATATCAATAAACATGAAATCCACATCGCTCCAGATAACATCCGTCCAGAACCGCTTGACAGTTCCGGCAATAATTGGTCCCCGCCAAACGACCGGATCGGTATCATTTTCTAAAAGCAGATTAACAGATATGATATCAATACCTGTCTTGCTTTTAACAGGCAACAGTCCAAAATCATTGCTTTTGGCTCGTTCCCGAATACCGAATGCTTTTGGAATAGAAGGACCGGTTACATCAGCGTCAAGGATTGCAGTGTGATAACCCATTCTATTCATAGTAACTGCAAGCATTGAGGTAACAAGTGACTTGCCCACTCCCCCTTTGCCACTGACAACGCCTATGACCCTTTTAATGCTGCTCATCTCATGAGGATTCTCCGAGAAATCAGTTTTTTGTTCTTTTCTTTCTGCACAGTCCTCCGAGCAACTGCTGCAGCTTTGGTTACAATTTTCACTCATAAATATTAACTCCTTATATTTAGATTTTAATTTCAATACATTAGATATAGGCTAAGGCCATGTTCATAATCAGCCACCTCTATTCTCATTATCTGCGAAGCGTCTGCCATATCTATGACAGCCGCGACCACATCCTTTTCCTAAACCGTCACAAAGTCGATATTCGCCGCCTTCAATTATCAGTGCTTTACCATTCACTAACGATCCAGCTAACTTTCTTCTGGCTTCTATATATATTCCCTGAACGGTAGTACGGGCAATATTCATTTGTTTTGCACACTCTTCTTGAGTAAATCCCTCTAAATCGATAAGTCTTATCGTTTCATATTCATCAACTGTCATATTTACATAATCCTGATCGTCCAACGTTAAATCAAGAGGGCCAAATTTATTACTTTCTGGTAGGCAGCACACTTTCCTCCATTTCATTGGCCTTGGCATAATCTATCACCTCCTTATAGTTTATGACATATGTCGCTTTCATTTTTATTATAGTCCAATTATGACATATGTCAATAATCTTTTTGTTATTAATAGAGCAGAGAAATAATAGCTTGTATTATTCAACCTCTTATGATTTTATTTACTCGTTTCATGGTAACTGCGAATGGCCTTGCGGCTGCTTTATCCCTCTTTAGATATTACTTAAGCTTTTACTTTAGTGCCATGCCTGGCACGCTTAAAAAATAGGAAGGTAGGGTTATCCCTTTCCTTCCTATTTTCCGTTCTATACTTTAAGATTCATGTTTTCTATCTCTTTAAATCCTGCCCTCAAAAGATTTCTTTTTACAATATTTTAATTGAATGTAAAGGTCAACTTTACCGGCTGATGATCTGAATATTGAAATTCTGTAGGTATGACATTTACACTTTGTATTTGTATATTATCAGATACAATAAATCCATCAATGATATACATCTGTGAATTTTCATAAGCGCCCGTATATGGTTCATTTAACAGACGGCAGGTAGGAATACTATCATCTACTACAAATGAAAAAGTATCCGGTATATCTTTCTTTCCAATAATTCCTGGCATCCAATTTCCCTGCTCTAATATTGGATATTGCTTATATCCTTCAAACATCTGATTAAAATCTCCGCCTGCAATAACATAATTGCCTTTTTCATATTCATTTTCAAGGATATCCGCCAGCATTTTACTTTGTGCAATCTTTCCCTCTCCGCTGTCATAAGCTTCCAGATGTAAATTAAATAATACAAGCTCTTTCTTAGTACCCTCTATTGGAATTCTAGTCTCAAGAAGAGCACGTTTTAGATTACATATCTTAAGCGGCCAGCGGAAAGATTCAGGAAGCGCAATTCGTGAAGCTGAATTTACTTCTAAATCTGTTAAAGTAACTAATCCCGCTTCTACATGTCCCATTGTCGGAATAGGATACGGTATATAATCACACTTAAAGTTATAAGAAAACATGCCCGGCATTTGTAAGGTTTCTTCCAAATGTCGCATTTGATCTATATGATAAGATCGCTTGGAATCTATATCAACTTCTTGAAGGAAATAAATATCCGCAGGATTACTCTCCATGACATTCGCATTTCCTAATAAATTTGCTTCTACTACCGCCTTATTGTCCGGCCTTACTTTTGTCCCTCCATCCATGAAAAAGTCCTCTGTGCTGCCTAAAGCAGAGTAACCTATATTATATGTAATAACCGTCAATTCCGTATCTCGATTTACTTTTTTATCTCCTTTTGATGCTGGAAGCACCTCCACGGCAGAAGGACGATATTCACGTATCGTAAGAAATGCAATACCGCCTGAGAATATCCCCAAAAGTATAACAATGATTACAGCACAACATTTTGCAATTTGCTTGATTCTTTTCATAATCTGTTTCTCCTTATTGTCATTAATCTGAAAATGCTGTGGAATCTACAATAATTATGCGGTATTGAACATCATCAGATGGATTGTGGTGAATCCTTATACTTCCTTTATTTTGACTTAAGCCACTCTATTACATCCTTCATAACTTCATCTTTGTTAATTTCGTTCAGCATCTCATGCCTGCCGCCAGGATATAACTTCAAAGTAACGTCTCGTATACCTGCTTTCTTATAGGTATTATAAAGCTTCCTGACACCTTTTCCGGCATCGCCGACAGGGTCCTTATCTCCTGAAAATATATAGATGGGCAGCTTTTTAGGTATCAAGACAATATCTTTTGCCCTATCAGTTTCTCTTAGGCCTTTCATAAAATCATAGAAAAATCCCGCTGAAAAGACTCCTCCACAGTATGGATCCTTTATATATTTATCAACTTCGTCCTTATCTGCGCTTAACCAATCGAATTCAGTACGATTCGGTTTAAAGGCATTGTTAAAACTTCCGAAGGAAAGCCGGTTCATATTCTCACTTTTTTCTCTTCTGCCGTTCTTTTTCACTTCTCTGCTGGCAGCAAGAAATCCAAAGTTATGTAAAAATACCGCTCTTCCACTAGACCCGGAAAGAATTACCCCTTTTAATTCCTTGCCAAATAACATAATATATCTCTGAGTAGCGAAGGAACCCATGCTATGACCGAATAAAAATATCGGTAAATTAGAATGTTCCTTTTTTATTATGGTCGTTAACTGATGCATGTCTTCCACTAACCAATCAAAGCCATCTGCTTCCGCCAGATATCCAACGTTTTCAAGACTTCCTGCTGTCCTTCCATGTCCCCGGTGATCATTGGCATAGACAGCATATCCATTCTGCGTCAACAGATCAGCGAACCGTTCGTATCTAAATGCAGTCTCAGCCATTCCATGGGCGATTTGAACAGCACCCTTGATTTCCGTACCGGAATCAGGACTCCACTTATAGACAAAAACATTTGTTCCGTCACCGGATTGAAAACTAAAATTTTCTGATAACATATGATACCCTCTCCTTATATTTACTATAGTAATCCCTAAGAGTAGGACAAACTATTTTATTATGCTCACACACTCTGCTATTTCTGTAAATATTATGCCAAGGGCATGAGCGCCGGCGTCAGGATACCCTAAACTTCTTTCTCCGACAGTTCCCGCACGTCCCATTCTCGCCACGATATTCTCTGTTGCTTTTGCTCCTGCTACGGCAGCTTTTGCAGACCTTTCAAAGGCAGCTTTAAAATCAAGACTCTGCATGGCACTTTCTATCCAGGAATCGGCACAGGGAGCCAACGCATCAATTAATGTTTTGTCACCAACAACTGCACCTCTGCCAAAAGAACGCTCTCCCGTATTTTGAATTCCCTTCACAGCTGCCTGCATTATTTCAGCAAAATCAATAATTGACAGATCTGTCTTCTCTCCTGCACTTTTTCCGGCCCCCCGGAAAGCAGAACCCCAAATGGGTCCCGAAGCACCGCCGCAATGTTCCATAATGACCATAGAACAAGCATCTAAGAAGCTTCCGATGGTATCCGCTTTTGTATGAAGGATTTCCTTCCATTCTTTTTTCAACTGCTTGAAGCCCTTTGCCACACTCATGCCAAAATCGCCATCTCCGGCATGAGAATCCAGTTCACAAAAAGGCACTTCATTTTTTATAATACATTCGCTCATTTTATCGAGAATATAGATGAAATTTTGTATGGATAGTCTGCCATCCCGTATAACGGAATAGGAATCATCCGTTTCACATTGGTAAGAAACATCCTTTGCCGCGTCACCGGCTGCAACCATATCTGAATATACTGCTTTTTTAACGGGGCCATCTACTTTAAAACCGGGGGCGTCACTTTTTTGCGAAAGTAAATCCGCAAGTTCCTCATCCAGCCTCATAATAGAAACCGAAGCTCCCAGCATATCAATACTGGTCATGTAATTTCCCACGAAGGTTCTATTAATCTTTACGCTTTTTTTCGTTAACTCCCGGGTTACCGCATTGTTAAGTAAATATAATTCCTGCAACGGAGTGCTTCCGAATCCGTTCACTAATAATGCGACCTCTTCCTCAGAGGAATCATCCACTTTCAAATCCTCCAATAAAGCAGATACCATTCGTAAAGCCAATTCATCAGCAGTTGCAATAGGTTCCCGTTTGATGCCGGGTTCTCCGTGGATTCCCACTCCATATTCCATCTCCACTTCACCTATATCAAAGGTTGGGGTTCCTTTTGCCGGAACCGTACAGGAGCTGAAGGCAAAACCAATGCTTCTCACATTCTGTGCTGCTTTTAAAGCCGTCTTTTTTACTTCATCAAGGCTCTTACCCTGCTCCGCACAGGCACCTGCTATTTTATGTACCAGCACCGTACCTGCAACACCCCGGCGGCCTACCGTATATAAGCTATCCTGAACCGCAATATCATCATCAACCTTGATATAATCTACCAAAATACCGTCTTCACCGGCCAGATATGCCGCATTTTTAAAGTTCATCATATCGCCGCTGTAATTTTTAATAATCAGCAGAGTCCCCTTATCCGTTGCCGTTTCCTTTATCGCCTGATATACTTGGATCTGCGAAGGAGACGCGAATACATCTCCGCATACTGCGGCATCCAGCATACCTCTTCCGACAAAACCTGCATGGGCAGGTTCATGCCCGCTGCCGCCGCCGCTGATGAGACTAACTTTATTTTTATCTATATTTTTCTTTTTGATAATTTTATATTTTTCAATAAATTCGAATTCCGGATGTGCAGATACAATACCATTACACATTTCCTTTACAAAGGTTTCCGGTCTGTTGATAATCTTCTTCATATGATCACCCCTATCGCCTTCTATAAGCCTTACCCAAAGCATCAGTCGTAATAATAGCTGCAGCTACCGCTTCTTCCGTAACAGGGAAAGGCATGGAATAGATAGACTCACCCTCCGCACAGGATTTTTTTGCCACCAGCAGCAGTTCTTCCCGGGAAATGGAATCAACACCGATATCCGCCAGGCAGATCGGCAGTCCTACCTTCTCACAAAAATCCATTACTTCATTCAATTCTTCTTCCGGTGCATTTTCCAAAACTAACTGTGCAATGGTACCAAACGCAACTTTTTCACCATGAAAATACTTATGAGTGCCTTCCAAGATTGTTAATCCATTGTGAATTGCATGCGCTGCAGCAAGGCCGCCGCTTTCGAATCCCAAGCCGGACAAAAGTATATTGGTTTCAATAATATTTTCCAACGCATCCGTTACCATGTTATTGTCACAGGCAATCTTTGCTTTGTAACCATCTGCCAACAAGCTTTGATAACATAGGGTTGCCAGAGCCAATGCGGTATTCGTTCCCTTGGCTTCTTTGCACGCTCCCTCCCGGAAACCGCAAGGCAAGCCGGCATTCACATTCGCATAGGCTTTTGCAGTTGCTCTCGCCTCAAAATAGGTCGAAAGCGCATCTCCCATGCCGGATACCAGAAAACGAACCGGGGCTTTTGCAATTACCGCCGTATCAATGAGTACTACATTGGGACTCTGCTTGAAGTAAGCATAATCATCAAAGGAACCGTCCAGGGTGTAAAGTACCGCAGAGTGGCTGGTCGGTGCATCCGTTGCCGCAATGGTGGGGACGATAATAAGGTTATCTCCTTTTGCTACACATTTTGCCGTATCGATAGCTTTACCACCACCTAAGCCGACCGTACATGCACAGCCGTTGTCTTTTGCCAACATTTGCAAGCGCTCTACTTCCACACTGGAGCATTCCCCACAAAATCCGCTCTCTACAAAAGTAATCTCAAATTTTTCTGCCGTAGCTTCCAGTTTACTCTTCACTCTTAAAACATCCTCCGGATGTGCAATCAAAAGAGCCGACTTTCCGAATTCTTTAACAAAGTAACCAAGATTTAATAACTCATCTTCTCCCTGTACATATTTTGACGGACAAATAAATGCTTTTCTCATAAATAACTCCTTTCATACCTTGACTATCGACTTCAGCTTTTAAGTTCTATACATATCCCATACTCATTCGAAATACTGTTTTCATTTTCACATGTGAATTAATTATGCTTTCATCAATTATTATAATAAAGGCCTCTCGAAATAGCATTAAACTATATAATACAACTATAAGAATAAAAGATAGAAATATCCGGTTTTTCATATGATTTTTCTAAGCTGTTATTAATTTAACTATTATACTTCATTAAAAGAACCTCCTATTATTAAGGCTTTTAATACTGTTGACTGTTATCTTCAGGCAATATATAATGGTGTTATGCAGCATTTAGTGCAATATTTTTCCATCATACCCATTCACAAAAAATCCAAAACGGAGGGCTTCTATGCGGGCAAATTTTAGTAAAATTGATCAAATTGTCGATCCCATTAAGTTTCAAAAAATCCAGGATGACATAGCCTCTGCTACGGATCTTGCTTTGATTACAGTTGATTATAAGGGAACACCCTTAACAAGGCACAGTAACTGCAGTGATTTTTGTCAAAAGGTCCGTTCCTCAAGTTATGGGATTTACTGTGAAAAATGCGATTCACACGGTGGGTTAGAAGCTGCAAGGCTT
Source organism: Kineothrix sp. MB12-C1 (assembly GCF_030863805.1). Taxonomy (NCBI): domain Bacteria; kingdom Bacillati; phylum Bacillota; class Clostridia; order Lachnospirales; family Lachnospiraceae; genus Kineothrix; species Kineothrix sp. MB12-C1. The sequence goes on along the minus strand of NZ_CP132957.1, from coordinate 3,494,348 downwards.
AGAAAGCCCCATATCTATATCTGTCATTTCGGTCTGATTGATCTGGCAATTCCCATCATAGTAAATGATCTGTACATAGGAGCTTTTATGGCTGGTCAGGTATTATTGTCTCCGCAAGACCTGAAAGATGCACCGGAACCTATTCTCCCGGGTGTTCAAAGTAAATGGGAATCTATTGGAGATGACCTGAAAGAAGATTTTGATGCCTTACCTGTTATGCCCCTTGATAAAATTACCGCTCTGGCCAATATGCTGCTTCATATCGTTAATTATTGCGTTGAAGAGGCTGAATTAAAAGCTTTGATCGCCCACTCGGAAGAATCTTTGAACCGTACCTACGCTGAATCCGGAAAGGATGGCTGCTTAAAGCTCAATACTATTAGAAGGCATCCCAAAAAAGAAACTAGTCAATTGATTCATCCCGCTTTGGTTTATATAAAAAAGCACCCGGAAGAAAAAATCACCCTTGAAAAAATGGCCGCCTTATGTAATATTTCCCCAAGTTATTTCAGCAAATTATTCGCAAAAGAAAATATGGGAAATCTATCTGATTATGTCAATAAAATCAGAGTAGAACTTGCAAAAGAACTGCTTCTTAATTCCGACTGGAACATACGGACTATTGCAGCACATATAGGCTACGATGACAGCGGATATTTCATTAAAATATTCAAGAAACTTACGAATAAAACACCGCTTGAATACCGTAACGACAAAGAAAACTCCATCTGATAACTTAGATACTAGAATAAAAATCCCCCTTTAAGAACCGGTAATTTTGAGGGTCGGTACATTTATCTTAGTTCTTACGGGGGATTTTTAACATTGATTTCTATTTCATTTAAAAAGCCAAACCTTTATAAATCTCTATTCAGCATATATAAACTCTGAAATTTCCTCTTTTATAATAATTCGTTTAATTCCAAGACCGAACAACGTTTGTACTGACCAGTAAATAAGATTCAAACCGGCAAACACAAGAATAATAACCAAAATATTTGTTCCAAAAGGCATATAGTCGTTTGTCGAAACAGATAACGATTTTTGAATTGACCTCGCCAACAAAATGCTCGGCGCAAGTGTCAGAAAAAATGCTGTCCATACAATCGGCATATAAACATCTATCAACATTTTGCGGATATACTTTGTCCGATACCCCATCATATGCAATATCAGCATATCACGGGTATTGTCCCCAAAGCTTGCATACAATGCGAGAAAAATCAGTATCATCCCGATAAGACCGCCTATGGATTGATTTATAACGGCACTGATATTACTAGAGACGGCTTCCCTGTTCAGAGTATCTATTCTCTGCTCTTTTGTAGTTGCAACGCCATTATTCATTTTTTCCTTACTCAACACGCCATTGTAAGCACCGACCGGAATACTCAAAGTTTCGGACAATTCATCGGCATTTACATAGATGTTCGCTGATTTTGCATTAGCGGCAATATCAGCAACGGTAACTTCAAGGTTAACTCCTGCAACGTCCACAACAAACCTATCTCCAATATTTACGCCATAAGTTTGATGAAGGCCGGGATTGATATAAACTGTTCCTGCTTTTGGTACAGGTAAAACATCTCCTTTGAAATTTTGCAATTCGTATACGTTGTTCAAGGTGTACAATCCGGTCACAACCTGTTCTATCTCGCGGCCGTTGATTGAAAACTGTACTGTATCGTCAAGATATAAAATTACATTTTCCGGTGTAGGGGCTGTCTGATATTCAGAATATCTTGTATCATAGTCGTAATTATGTCCTATCTTTTGGGAGTCAAAGACTTTTTGGCTGCTGATATTCAGTGACCTCCCTAAAATCATACAAACGCTGAAAGACATTACCCCCACTATAATTAAAAATATGGACAGCGGCTTGCGTAAAGCAATGCGAATGGCCAATTTATTCTTTACAGGAAACATGTTACTAATACAATTGGCAGCCCTCAGCGAAAATGAAAACCTGACATGGCTCTCATTTCCTGCAATTAAAGCAGCAGGCTCCTTCCCTCTTACAAAGAAGTAGCACAAAAAAGTGACTAAGCAAAAAACAGCAGTTGAAACTGCAAGACCAACAAAAAGGCTTGATAAGCTTATATTCTTCACAAGTCCCGTTACTGCATATGTATTTGCGTTCGCACGAATCAGAATATCAGATAGAAAATAGCCGGCGATTAACCCCAATATCGCTCCGACTTCAGAAAGTACAGCAATAAAAATAACAAAGCAAGCACACAAACTACGGTCCTTAAATCCCAATGACTTTATACAACCTATCTGTTTTTTATTTGCACGATAGAATCTGTAAAAATACATCACAACCACAAAAGAAGTGAGCCCAACGGTAGAGATAAAAAATGTATAAGCAAGTGAAGTATTGGCACTCAACGCATTTTTATATAACTGCTGATTTTCTGTAAGAGTGGCCAGTGCATTTAACATAGCTATGTTACCATCAATAGAAAAAATAACAAAGTGGAATGAAAGTGACGTAAGCACTGTCAGAAAAAGTAAAAGGAGCATAAAAATTTTATTATGTATCATCTGTTTTGCTAGTTGTTTATACACAAGCACCATATTTTTAACCCCATGCCATATCTTTGGCTGATATTGGATTTTTGTTCGTTACATCTTTATGGAGCACACCGTTTTTAATCGTAACTACACGATCAGCCGTTTCGGCAATTTGGGCGTTATGCGTGGTAAAAAGAATTGTCACCCCAAAAGCAGACTTTAGGCTATGAAGAAGTTCAACCACTTTTTTACTGTTCGTTTCATCCAATGCCCCCGTTGCTTCATCGCAGAACAGCAGGCGTGGTGCTTTGATGACCGCTCGTGCTATGGCAACCCGCTGTTGCTGGCCGCCGGAAAGCTGTGCAGGAAACTTCTCTAAAATATCATCGATTTCAAGCATACGGATCAATCTGTCAAATGCAAGCGGTGTTTTGCCGGGAGCAATACCGATTTTAATATTTTCTTCTGCTGTAAGGTTGTTTAAAAGCATATAGTTTTGAAACACATTACCTACCTCCCAACGTTTCCAGTCTGCAAGCTGAGGCTCTGAATAATCAGAAATAACATTCTCCCCATACCATACATCTCCAGAAGTGGGCCGTGTCAGTCCCGAAAGGATATTTAACAAAGTAGATTTTCCAGAACCACTTGGTCCTAGAATTGTCGTAAATGTATTTTCGTAAATATCAAGTGAAATACCATCGATAATACTTTCTTTTCCATATTTTTTAGTAATATTTTTCGATTTTAAAATCACTTTCATTGTCATATCCCCTTATTTTGATTTTTATTGCGGCTTTGCAATAATCCATTGATTATGTCAATTTCTTCCTGAATGCGGAATATGTTCAAAAGCAATCCTACAAAATAAATCACCATGGCCATGATAACGAGCATCCATATTGGCGTACTGGTAAACCAATGAAAAGTATATCCAAAAGTAATAAGAACGATTATAGTATATCCAAGATCAAGGGTGGCTTCTAATATGACGTATTCACTTTCAAATTGGCCGGTCAGCAAATACCCCAAATGGATTATGATATTTGCAGCAAGAGATTGGAAAACACTATTGATAAAAATAAATTTTGCACCGGAAAGCGTTCCGATAATTGCAAGTATGACAAGCGTAATACCTGTTGTTGACGTTATATTTAAGATTATTCTTCTCATAACCGTGCCCCCTCCTGTAATGCCTGTTTTATGTTATCAAGGTATTTACGCGTTATATAAAGCCGTTCGCCATTTCTTAGTGTTGCTTCCATCCGACTGTTTAGCAGCGGTTTAATGGAATCAAGCACATTTATGTTCAAGATACAGGCTTTGTTTATTTGAACAAACCCTAAATGAGCCAAATCTTCGGCCAATTGATAAAGGCGGGATTCTGTCCTATAAACGCTTTGCTCACAATAAACAAATGTCCTTTTATCCACACTTTCAAAGTAATAAATATCGGAAGCGTTTACAAGTTTGTCCCTATCGTCCAACTTACACTTTATCCGGGTATCTGCGGATTGCAATATAGCAGCAATCCGTTCTACATCTTTATTCATTGTTGCATACTTAATTAGTATTTCAATGTCATTTCTTGATAAATCCTGTTCCAATTTTATAATCATCACATCACCTGCTTTTATTGTATAGAAAAATATTCTGTATCTCAATGGGATTACTACTAAGATACAGAAACGATATACTGAAATGCAATTTACTCCAAATATAGGCAAAGGTATATGAGCTACCTTCCCCTTTGATATTTTCGACAAAATATTCTTTTTGTACTGCCAAATTTTACAGGTTTCTATTTAAAATAATACCACTAATTTCTGATACACCACAAAAATTGTTTACTATGTCATCTATATTTTTTCCTATTTTAAAAGGCAAAAAATAGCTTCTTCAGCTCACTTTTTGCCTTAAAATTATCCCATTATATTTTTTCACCAAATTTATGCAATTGATACCTTACGATGGAAAACCACTTCCAAATCGCCGCAATCCACTTAAACTCTAAGGTTTTCAAGGCATTTTTTATAACTCGTACGGCGTCACTCTGATAACTTCCAACTCCCACCTTATAATTCATAAGGTGGGACTTGATATACATAATAAGACGTGCAAACGTGTGTTTGTTTTGATTTGCGAAGTCGTATAGAATATTGGTTTCTTAGGCACCAACACCAATTTCATGGAATATGACACCATTTTTGGCACCTGAAGAATTTTGAGCATTTCTTTAAGAGTTTTTGGCTCTCTCAGGTACCTACGGAACTCAGATAAACGATGTTATCTTTCTCTTTATCTGACTCTTGGAATTTATTAAATCTTTCATGAATTGTGGCATCTGAAACATCCAATGTATTGTCCAGAACTTTTTCCAGTTTTGTCATTTCTTCCTGTGAATGTTCCTTTAGCACATGAGTGTATAAGTCCATGGTCATCTGTAAGGTGGCATGTCCCAAATACTGTTGTACAGTCTTTGTTTTGATGCCTGCCTCAAAGCATCTGGTTGCAAAGGTATGTCGAAAACAATGGGGACTGAAATATTCAATTTTCTCCAGTTCATCCCTGCATAGGTTTACGTTTTCTAATACTGCCTTAATTGCATCCGAATAAGTCTGGGTATTGATTGGTGTTCCAAATTTGGTGGTAAAGATAAGTTCCTCAAATCCTGCAATGGGTTTGGCGGTAGCTCTTCCCATAACAACATTTCGCTGCATGAACTGTTTTTTTAGTGCCAGTGCACACTGATGATTCATAGGAATTTCTCTTTTGCTTGATTTGGTCTTAGGATCATCAAAATGAAAGGTCTTTTTCTCATCCCCTTCAAAGGTCTGATAGACAAGGGTTTTGTTCACACGGACAAGAGAATCTTTGAAATCAACATCCTTTAGTGTTAACGCACATACTTCACCAGGTCTTAGACCTGTAGATACGGCAACCACAAAAAGATTGTCATAAAATGTGCCCTTGGAACACTCGAAAAAACTTGCCTGTTCTTCGGGGTTAAGTACCCTAGGCTCTTTCTTATCGTGTGCGCCCAATTTGATTCCTTTTGCCGGATTCTTGTAAAGCATGTCATTAATCATTGCTTTATCAAACATATCCTGAAGCAAAATCCGAACTTTGTTTCGGCTCTCAAACTGTAAGCCCTTTGCATCCATTTTCTTTAAAAGCTGCAAAATCTGTAATTGTGTAATGTCCAGCAGTTTCATTTTTCCCAGAACTGGTGAAATATGCATCCGATAGATTTCCATATAACGTCGCTTGGTATTCGCACAAATGGTATTTTCTTTGTAGTGCTCCATCCATGTCTTGAACCATTTATCTAAGGTAATTGACGTTTTACACAAATTCATATGATTGGTATCTTCATAGATTGCTGTATTTAATAACGTCTTTAATTCCTTTAGATCACGGCTTTTTACTTCCTGCCGCTGTCCAAAACGATTGGTAAACCGACCAACGTATCTTCCATCTTTTCTCTGCATAATTCCTGTGCCCAGCTCTTTTCCGTTTAAATCTTTTCCCATATACAGGCTCCTTTCATAAACGAAAACAACCTGCATTACAGGAATCGTAAGTACATAGCAATGTATGGACTTATTATACTATAAAACAGGCTATTTGGATTATATTATTTAATTTTGTAATTGTGATGTGCTTGCTTAATTTAACAGACACTGTCTGTTGTATTATCATTTCAGGTATTCTCTCTATGTTCATCATAGGCTAGTTCCCGCTGTTCCGGTCAAGCCATTGATCCAACTTCTTCTTGTTGGCGTAATAGCGATTGCCAATCTTGAAAGTAAATGTGCTTGATGGGTCTTTCAGTAATTCTCTTGCTTTGGTTTTACCGATTCCTAGATATGAGCAGAACTCTTCTAGGTTGAGTAGGGCTTTTTCGGGTTGTTGGTTCATGTGTGACCTCCTTTTATGATTTTGTTCTATACATAAATTATTCTTTTACTCGCAAAAAAAGCATCCAGGCTTAGCCTAAATGCTATTTCTATTGAAATTTCTAATTTACCAGTCAGTGACTGGCAATTCTACACTCTAATACAGAACCTCAACATAGGTTCGAACTTTATTGTTTATTCCAAATACTTTTCCATATTCACTTAAAAGTCTGATATCACATTTCTGCTTAAAATAATCTTTCAGTGCTTGTGTAAATAGTTGAATATCAACATCATTCTTATTACGGATAAGATCACAAATACATCGCTCTTTATTGTATATGTTCACAATTCCTCCAAAGGGTGTTCGGATACTGGTGATTCCAATATTCCACCACTCCTTTTTTACATAATGAAAATGAAGAGTGGGATTGTCCTTCTTAATCCTGGATACATTGCATCCCTGTGGAACTGAAACATCAAAAAAATGTGGCGTTCTATCCGATAATCCAAGCAAATAAAGAGCTGTACCGTAAGAAAATATAGCTTTCTGACTTCTAATTTGTATTACTTTATATTCATCTACAAAATAATCAGCTAAGAAATAAATACCTTTTGATTCTTTATCAAGAATGCCTTCTTCGACTAATGATTTAAGAATAGTTCTACTTAACCCGGCTTCTTCCACTTGTTTTGTGGTAATAATGCCATCTGAATTTTCTGCTATCTGTCGAATGGTTTGAACTTCTAGATTCACAGTTTATTCAATCTCCTTCCTACTATTAATTGTTCATGTTATACTTTTTATTATATAAATTTAAAGTACGATTGTAAATACAATTCTATATTCTCACTATCCATAAAAATGTATAAAAACCAAAAACGAGCTCAAAAGTTCAGGGCTCATCGAAATTTAATAACTTAATCCTCTACATATCTAGCAACAGAATCACCACACTTGGCACATTTCCCTTGAAGTACAATTCCATATTTGTCACGAACAATTGCATAATCAACAATTGAGCTTACTCCACAATTGGCGCAAAACACATTGTTTAAAAGTGCCTCTTTTAAATCATCTGGAAAGCTACTCCACTTTTTTAAAGCAATCATATCGGAAATAGTACCGGTCTGACTCTGTTCATCATCTTCCACATATTCTAAGAATAACCTTTTCTCAAAGCCACCTCGTTCTATATGTTTCTCCTTACGTTTTGCTTCCAACTCGTCTAGTGTATATCCACGAGCCTTACAAATAGCATATAAGACTTCCAGTACATCTGCCATTTCTTCGATACTCTTATCTGCTTGATATTCTTTCACTTCTTCCATAAGCTTTTTATCCAAAGCTCCGAGGTACGCTTTCTCTGAAAGTGTTTTAAATTTTGCCTTGTGTCCATCTTTTTCAATTACTTCAGGAATTCTATCTCTAATAAGTTTATTGTATTTTTTCAAGTGTACGTACCTTCCTTCCTGGTGTCCAGATTTCATGATATCCATTGCATTTTGCCCAATAATAAATTAATCGAAGCTTTTGGTCTTGATATGACTTTGAAATCTGGTCAGCATCTTTTTCTAGAATGATATGGTTTCTTTTGATTAAATGATTCACAAATAGTTCTGGCGTCAACTTATCTGACTTCTTTCTATTACATTGTGGGCAGGAAAGCACCAAATTCCATAGACTGTCATCTTTGATAAATGACCATGGAATAAAGTGGTCTACATGAATATCACCATACTTTAATTCCTTACCACAATAGAAGCAGGAACGCTCTTCAAATTCTTCAAACAATATTCTCCGATAAACAGACAAATCACTTCGGAACGTAATGGTATCCAAATTGTTAAGCAAGTTTCTGGTTGAGGATTTTTCATTGACTTTCTCCAAATATTTAGCCCATTCAAAGTAATTCATTTTCTCCAGAATTATCTTATGCTTTGTCATAAACGCATAAACAAGTGGATTTAACTGTATGTATTCGCTTTTCTTAGAAAATGAATATAAAGTATGTTTTGAATCCCCGAACAAAGCACCCACTACATTTTCCTTACACTTCATCTTCACTTTATGGGAAATCTTGATTTTCATTTCATCGGAAATTGCTTCAAAACTAACATCAGCGATAATCTCCTGTTTGTTTAAAGCTTCTTTTAATACACGTTCCAGCGAAGTTTCTCTTCCATCCTTAGTTTTTGCTTTTTGCCTAAGATTATATTTTAAAACCAGATTCCAATAAATCTCTGTAAATTTGTAAAATAGCTGATCAAAAGTAAGGACAAGATTTTCATCTGCATTGTAAAGACTATCTAATATTGATTTGAAGAAACCGTACTTATAACTTGTATCGTGAGAAACTTTGCTTGAAAACATTCCACTGAAAATAGACCAAAGGTCATCTTCGGTAAGTTGCTTTTGTATGTAGGATTCTTCTTTTAAATCATAACCGGCCATAAGTGGGTTCCTTTCAACGTCTATAAATGTATCTAACCAATTATTTATCATATCAAAAATCTGTTTTGTATCTGCCTTCGAAGCATCTAGCACTAGTGCCTATTACTTACTATAAAATACAACTCACCTTACAACCTAAACAACATTTATAGCCTTTCCAACAAAAACTTTACGAATTCTTTCAGTTCATCACTAAACTCATCAAGATTTTCTAAACTAATCACGCCATCATTCATTAGCGAAACTATGTCAAATATCATATTGGACTTAGTTAACTCAATACAAACACCTGGTCTTTTCTTATCAATCTTAAGTCTTTTTTCCAACTCCCAGAATTTGGTTGACTCAGGTAATTCCCCACTTAAAAGTAATATGTATTCCTTATTAATTTTCTCTATATAAGTTTCCTGCCAAATACCAATCTTATCTTTAAAAAGCTTCCAGTCTTTTTTCGTAGGCTCCATCATCAATTTTACCTTTCTTAGTGCTCATCATAAAAATTGTTTATCAAGTTCCCCTTAACTCCCACACATTATTGCATCAAAAATCTTTATCCTTTCTCCAAAACCACACTCTCCACGTGCCTTGAGTTGAATTGATAGCTATCAATACTGCTTTTTCAACCCCTATGGTTATGGGGATTATATCCACACTCGAAGATGGGAACATATCCAATATTGACTCTCGTTTGTGGGAATATATCAATCAAAGTGTTCATTGCTTAGCCCTCTGGCCTGAGTTGCTATTATTGATGTCGTGGTATGGGGGAACAGGTCAATCGTTTTTTGCGCTTTCATGGTATGCGGGAATATATCGACTAACTAAATAAGAAAACCTAATACCGCTGCAATAACAACGATTAATGGTGCTGGTACTTTCTTTGATAATAACAATAATGTACTAACTATTACAACTCCATAAACTGAGATATCAACTGGTAATTCAAAGGATTGTGTTATTGCTGTCATTGTGATTAAACTTGCAGCTGTAACAGTAACACCATTTAAAAAATATTTAATATGTATAATTTTACGCATAGACCTCCATAATGGGAATATAAAAAACACTAAAAGTGTACCTGGCATGAATATGCTAAAACCACCTATTAAGCCTGCTAAAAATGAAAATCCAGTACCAGCAAAGGATCTTGAAGATACGAATGCTGCAAAACTAAACAGTGGTCCAGGAATGGCCTGGTCTATAGCATAACCTGAGAGGAAATCCCTGAGTGAAATAAGGGATTGTGACTGTACAAGATCTTGTATCATCAAAGGGATGACAATTTGGCCCCCACCAATGACCGAATAGCCATAACGATAAAATGAGGTGTATAAGGTTACCCATGGGGCTGTAATCCACGTTCTTAAACCTTCATTCAAAACGGCTAAGCCAATCACAACCACTAAGATTAACCATCTTGGCTTATAAGTAACTCTGTTTTCACTTTTTTCTTTCAAATGTGGTATCAAAATGACTAACCCACCGAGCACCAATAAAATCGGTACCACCCACATTGAGTAGCCAACTAAGAGTAGACTAAGGATTAACATGATGGTGAACAGAATCCAATCTTTAGTTTCCTTAAGAACTTTTTTAGAAAGTGTTAAAGCTGCGTATATTATGAAGGCTACAGCAACAGCTGGTAAATAAGTAATGATTGGTTTCCAACTATCATTCGAATCGATTTGAGTAAAAAACACACCAATCAAACCCATAGTAACAATCGCTGGTAATACCCAAACTAAAAATGTTAATAAAGCCAATATCGGACCACCAGCATAGTAACCGATGGCAGTAATCGTTTGTGTACTAGCTGGACCTGGTACTAGTGCGAAAAGCCCTATCATCTCTGTGAGTTCTTCTTCAGTTAAATATTTCCTTTTTTCTACCAAAATCGATGAAAACACACCATAATGTGCCTCAGGTCCTCCATATGACCCCAAAGAACAAATGAATACATCTTTAAGAAAAGTACTCCATTTAATATTTTTCATTTTATTTTCTCCTTATTTATTATTTTAACCGACTTTCCGACCATGCTCTTCAAGACGTTTATAAATAGCAAACCAGCCTTCTTTACTTGAAAGTTCTTCTGGCGAACCACTTTCTACAATTTTACCTGCATCCATGATGTTTACTGTATCCGCATCAATAATGCCGAATATTCTATGACTGATAGTAATAATTGTCCGATTTGAACTGACTTGACGAATGGCACTTAGTAACGTTCTCTCAGTTACCCCATCTAGACCTGAAGTTAATTCATCTAACAATAATATTGGAGGATTGGTTACTATGGCTCTAGGTAATGATAATAGCTGCATTTGGCCAAAAGATAGCTGCGATTCTCCCTCACCGATGACAGTATCAATCCCGTATTCCATTCCCTGAAGGAGGACCAAATTTGCTCATATCCTCACCTACTCTTTCATTTCCTTGAACAATTCATAGGCTTTTGCTCTTGCTTCTTCTAAAACATCATCTCCATGAACAGATGTCCTATAGTATTTCCTTATCTTTCCTTCAACATTTTCTTCTGAAGAAACAAGAAGTCCATCCCTCTCCATACCGTTTAGAATCGGATAAAGTGTACCTGCGCTAATATTGTATCCATGATGTTTAAGCTCCTCGATCATCCAAAGCCCATAAATTGGTTCTTTTTTTGCATGATGTAGAATGTGTATGCTGATAAATCCTAAAAACAACTTTCTTAATACTTTTTCAGACATAGATATTCTCCTTATTGATACATGATTTCGATTTTGTTATTCGTTATCGTGATTCGTTATCGTGATTCGATTATAATATAGCACGCCTTCTTACTGGATGCAATACCTTAGATATTTGATAAAATCATTTGTACATTTATAACAAGACAATATCCACTCAATAGCGCGACCCTTAATTGACTTTCTGGTCATTATATATATTTATGCATTTATCTCAACACGCACCAACAGGGTTTATATTTCAGCCCTCAACATCAATGTCACGCACTCAACGTGTGGGGAGTGTAGGAACAAATCCACACATGTAGATAATATTTACAATCAAACACGGCACCTAGAGTCTTATATAGATGCATTTGTTTCTGTTTAATATTTTTATGGTTCTGAGTTTCGTGTACTATTTAATCTTTCTTGTAACGTAAATGATTTTTAGAATCAAGAAAGAACAGCAAATCAATACAATGTTATTTATTTTTGAATGAATTTTACATTAACTCTAATAATTTCGAAAATTGCATTTTCCGGTCAATCTGCATGCCGATTCCGATAGCAACTGCATGGCACTTCCGACCGGTTCTGCACGCCTTTCCGCTTTAACTGCATAAATATTTTCAACGTGTTATAGTTCTTTCGTAGTCATAAAACAAACTACGAAAGGAGGCATGCAAATGCAAGACTACAACACTATTATTGGCGTGATTCAAATGCGCCAGAATAAGTGCTCAATCAGTGTGATCCAAGACCGATATCATATCGGCTCCGGAACGGTGCAGCTTATTCTAAAACGTTACAATGCTTCGGGTTTCGCCCTGGAGCAACTAAAATCCATGGAACCACCTGAGGTTGAGATGCTGTTTTATCCACCCGAGAACCTACAACGCAAAGACATCCAACTACCAGAATTCCAGCACTATTTCAATCGTATTCATTCCAAAGGAAGTAAGGTGAATGTATCTTACTGTTGGATGGAATACAAACAGGAACATCCTGATGGATACGAACAATCCCAGTTCTACGAACTTTATAACCGCTTCGTAGAACAAAACTTTGGAAAGCGTGATGTCAAGATGGCAGTGGAACGCGTTCCCGGAGAAAAAATGTACATCGATTGGGTCGGTGACCAACCAGAGCTATTAATGGATCCAGAAACCGGCGAAATACGGAAGGTACATTTATTCGTAACCACGATGGGACTTAGCAGCTATATCTATGCGGAAGCATTCTTAGATGAAAAGTTGCAAAGCTTCTCGACAGGAACGGTTCATGCACTTCAATTCTATGAAGGGATACCTAAGTATCTTGTTCCTGACAATTTAAAAGCTGCTGTTACAAAGCATACCAAGGATGAGCTGATTTTACAGTCTGCTTATTCTGATCTGGAAGATTTCTACGATACGATCGTACTCCCTCCACCGCCTCGAAAACCGAAAGGGAAACCTACCGTGGAGAATCACGTGCGCTATCTTGAAACCCATCTTGTAGAAAAACTCAAAGAGAACATTTATATCTCTTTGGAAGAGTTGAACGCTGACATACAAAAAATAGTAGCGACCCTCAACTCTAGGAAATTTCAAAACAAGAATTACTCAAGAGCCGACGCATTTGTAAAGTACGACAAACCGTGTATGAAACCACTGCCAGGCGGATGCTTCACGGTATGCGATTACAAAACAGTCACAAGAATTCCTGATAATTACCACATCGAGTATGACGATCACTACTATTCAGTAGTGTATACCCATTGTGGAAAACCTGCAATTATAAAGGCAACAGCATCAGAAATCCGTATCTGCGATGGATACAACAGATTGATCTGCAAACACAAACGGTCTTACAAGGACTTTCCCAAATACATCACAGAAGATAGTCATATGAGACCGGAACACCTTTACTACAAGGAAGTCAATGAAAAGGATGGTGCTTACTATAGGCGCTGGGCTTCAGTATTCGGACCTAACATGGAAGAATGCATTGATAGGCTACTGAAAGCTTCTAAACACGAGGAACAAGCCTATAATGCGTGTGCTGGGCTTCTTCATACGGTAAAAGAAATGCCGCATGGAATCGTAGAAGAAACAGCACGTCAGTGTATTCAAATGAACTCCTGCCGTTACAAAACATTTAAGCAGGTATTAAGTCGAATGCAAAGCAATCCGATTAGTCCAGGAGATCTTCCTGAACACGAAAACATCCGAGGAAAGGGCTTCTATAAGTAAGGTGAGAATTATGGCTTATACACAAAAAAACTATACATACAATGACAAGCTAAGCACTGATGAAAATCTGTTATTGAACAAACTATTTAAACTCCGCCTGTCCCACATGTCGGAGGCATTGGAGAAGCAGTTCCTTAACCCCAACACGGCACTCGAGGACTTTCATACCCGTATATCTGAGATTATTCACTATGAATGGGATCAGCGTCAGAACACAAAGTTCAACAAGCTACTTAAGAAAGCGTCCTTGAAATATCCGACTGCAGACTTTGATTCTGGTCTTTACGAATCAGATCGTATGCTGGATACTCACACCATTGAGTTACTACAAAAATGTGAATGGATTGACGAACCTAAAAATCTATTGATTACTGGTAGCGCTGGGGCAGGCAAAACTTATATCGCGAATGCACTATGCATTACCGCTTTACAACAGCTACGAACAGTAAAATATATCAGAGCCAATGCACTTCTTCTAGAAAGTGAAAAGGCACGTCAACTTGGTCATGCCTACGATTATACAAATCAGATGGCAGCTTATGACTTGCTGGTAATTGATGATTTCGGTCTTATGGAACTAAGCATGGATAAGTGCCGTGACCTCTTTGAAATCATTGAAACAAGAGATTGTAAAAAGGCAACAATGATTGTATCTCAGCTTCCCGTCATCAAGTGGTGGGACCTCTTCAAAGATAACACCTATGCGGATGCCTGCTTAAGCAGGATGACATCTAAGGCGTACCGCCTTGAGTGCAATGGAAGAGACATGAGAAAGTAACAAAATCTACAACGTGCAGTTTGAAGCGGAATAGCATGCCGTCCCTTCGGGACGGTTATGCTGTTTGGCTGGAATATGCAATTTCGAAAATTGTTCAAAAGCAGATTTATCAAAAATATCATCGTTTTTGTTCTTAATATATTCATTAAGATTTACATTTTCCATTCCACAATTCTTTAATATCTTCTTAACATTTTTAATTACTTTCTTCTGTATTTCTACTCCATACTTCTCCATCCATTTGTTAAGTAAAGTACTATCCCTATTTATGTCATGCCTTGTGATGTTTAACTCAAATCTAGACTCTCCAAATAAATTGCATTTATAATTGCCTGTTTTAAATGGTATTAATCCACTTATATCAATATTAATTTTTATTCCATCTTGACAAAATAAAGAATTCTCAAAATGTGGTACCATACCAATTTTTTCTATACTACTATAAATGTCAGTATCTAGAAATTTCACTCCTTCACTTAATTTCTGTTCATTTATTTTCTCTGCACTTATATCTCTTAATAACTTAATGTCTCTATCCCCATATAAAATATCCACTCTATATGAGTATTTCTCTTCTTGTAAATCCTTAACCATTTTATTGTATTTATCAACCTCTTCCTCCTCTTGAAATTCCAATTCTAATTGGTATTGAATATCATAAATTTCATCAAGTGCAACAAACGCATCTCCACCATCATCTGTAATTTGATAATTATTACTTCGAACTTTTAACAAGCTATTTGTTAACACACCTTCTTGAAATAGAAATGCATTTGCTATTTCAAATTCTATTCCATATTTTGAGATTTCACATTCAGTTCTTATAATAATAATTCCCCTGCCACTCTTGATTTTTTCTAATTCAATTTTGTAACTTACATCCTCTATGTAAAAATTATTATTCAGGTATATAATACAAACATCTTTATCAAAGATATGATCACATCGGTTAATGCTAATTTCAGTCATCAAACCATCATAATCGTTGATTGTTTTATTTAAATTATCATTTTGATGATTATTCAATATTTTAATAATTTCCGTTAACAATCTTTCATATTCATTATGATCAGTGTCTATAGAAGTCTCCGTATACTTCCCTATTTTGCTTATTATTTCTTTGTCGATAATCGTTTTTTGTGAATTCAGCAATTCTATTAATTTAGCATGCTCTGGTACTATTTTCTTTAAGGGAAAAATATCATCACTACTAATATTTATCATAATTTGCCGTAGTGTATCACATTGATTAATAGTCTCCCTAATTTGATTATTTTTTTCATGATATATTTTTGATTCATTTATAAACGCTCTCTTTTTTTCAAAACACTAGTAAAATCGTTTAAATTCTCTGGCATCAAAAATTCACTATCCCCAATAATCTTATTTAAGATATCTAAATTAAGTAGCTCTATTCTAACAGCTGTTTCTCGAAAATATGATTTAAGATATTTCTCGATACGTGCATGTGAATAGTGCTCTTTAAGTTTTAAAGTTATTATTGTACCATGAAATTCTGTTTTTTCACGGCGCTCAATAAAAGCCAAATTACTTTTTTCTTCTATTTCAACACCGATTTCCTCTTTCGCATTAACTTCTTGGGTATATAATTTAATTGTTTTAGCCTTTGTTAAGCATGCTACAAATCCTATACCAAATCGAGCTATCGCTGGAAATGAAAAATCCCTGTCTACATCCAAATGTCTA
Source organism: Kineothrix sp. MB12-C1 (assembly GCF_030863805.1). NCBI lineage: Bacteria > Bacillati > Bacillota > Clostridia > Lachnospirales > Lachnospiraceae > Kineothrix > Kineothrix sp. MB12-C1. The sequence continues at coordinate 3,478,047 of NZ_CP132957.1, read as the reverse complement.
TAACCCGAATCAGCGGTCTTAAATAAATATCTCTTTAGTGTTTCCATCGCCATTCCAACACCATTATCATGTATTACTAACTCATTTCGTATTTCAGAATACATTATTTCCACACAGTAATCTTTTGTAGGCCATGTCCTTTGAAAAGCACATTCCAATTTATTATCTTTATTCAAGAAACACTCCATTAAGCATGCATCTACTGCATTTTGTACCAACTCTCGAATAAAATCAAACTCTGCGGTATATACAGAATTTGATATTATTTCCCAAAGTGCTCCCTTATCATCTATTTCAAACCTAATCTCTTCAGTACAAAAATTTGCACCTTCCGCGGGTTTTATTTCATATTCAAATTGTGGTATACTCTCACCTTCAACAAATTCACGAAAATAATATGTATTAGCCTGAACAATTTCATCCTTTAGATACATAAACCAGCCTGTCCATAATTTATAATTTTCTCTATCAACGGTTTCTACGACTGCCACAATTTTTTCATAAGAATAGTCAAACTGAACTAATTCTTCACAACGCCTATGATGTTTCAAAGAATCGTCCTTTAAATAGTAGTTTGGAAAAATCACATTAACTATATATGAGGTTCTATCCTCTTCCATATCTAATAAATCCCCTACTCGAAGCAAAATCGTCAGATATCCATATCTTACTTTCTCTCCATTTATAGTATCAGTTTTTTTAGTTTTGGTTCAGCGTATAATTTCTGTAATTCTTTAGTATGCGATTCACAAACATATATTACGCAGTTTGAAATTCTTTTTATATTACTTACTATTTTTAATTGTTCTAATAACTTATTTATAGGTTCCTCGGCAAATCTGCCATGCTCATTACGCAACTTCTCAATATCTTTTTCAGTTGAATTACTCATACCTATATCATGAAGCATTGCAGCGAGAATCAAACTAAAAATTTCTGTTGCATTCAAGTTATCTTTCATTTTTCTACTAAGTATTTTAGATAAATACCGTAGTATTCTATATGAGTGTTGAATCGTGTGGTCAGTATAATTTGGAAAATTTGTTTTTGTAAACTCTAACAAATCTCCAACAGGTTTCTCAATCAATCTAAGTATAGAAATATATTGTTCTTTATTCTCACTACTTTTTTCCGTCAACAACTTAAACAACTCACAATTTTCTAGTGTATTCAAAATATACCCTCCTATATGTGTAAATAAAAATAATTTAATCATATGTTTTAAAATATTAGACAAAGTACTCTAAATCCTTAGTACCTTAATTAAAAACACGTTTCAATATTTCTTTGTTATATATTCCCTTTTATTTGTCTGCTACAGTCTAAACTATAGCTTTTTTTTCGAATATTTGCGTTCAATCTTATTTAAGCTTCTCCATCTACTTGAACTATCTTAAAAACAAAATCCATATTTTATCCATTATTTAAAAATATTTTAGCTTTTCTATATTTCTGCTTACTACTATTTGGCTTATCAGGCACCGTCATTTCAATCAACCCAAGTTCCAAAGCTGGCAACAAATAGTTATCTCTAAAAGTTGGTCTATGTTTTAACCCCAGCAATTCTATAAGTTCTTTCGTTGAATATTCTTTATCGTCAATAACCTCTAATAATCTTTCAACTTGTTCGGTTACTTGTTCTCCTACTTGTTCGGTATCTGCAATTTCACATAATGCATCATAGATGGTTTTTAATAGAAACTCTACAAATTTTCCTGAATCAGCACTTTGGTCACATTCGCCAAGCACTTTGTAATATTCATCTTGCCGCTCTCTGATCAATGTTTCTATTGGAAGCCAACCAAACAACGATTTCCATTTATACAGCAATAATGTCTGCCACATCCGTCCCATTCGTCCATTGCCATCTGCAAAAGGATGAATAAATTCAAATTCATAATGAAATACACAACTTTTTATGAGTGGATGCACTTCTGCTTTTTTTGCCCAATCTACCAATTCTTTAATCAGATGTGGAACTTGATTTGCTGGTGGAGCCATATGGACTAACTGTTCTCCAGCAAAAACTCCTACACCACCACTACGAAATGTTCCTGCCTCTTTTGTCAATTCATTCATCAACACTTTATGTGCTTGAAGCATATCCTTAATGGAATATGGATTCATTTCCAACAGCCTATTGTATGCTTCAAAAGCATTCTTTACTTCGCATATTTCATCTGGTGCACCAAGAATTCTTTTTCCATTGATAATATCAGTTACCTGATCCAAAGATAAGGAATTATTTTCAATTGCTAACGAAGCATGAATAGTACGAATACGATTATCTCGTCTAAGTCTTGGATTATTACTCATATCATCATTTATTGTGATTTTGGTTATTATTTCAGTAATAGCAGAAATTAAATTTACTGTTTTATCTGTTATTGTATATGGTGGAACATAACCTTTTTCGCTCATATTTACCTCTCTGCGTGCTCGAATTTACACTTGCATGATTAAACTTCATTGTTTTATTACTTGTACAATATTATACCGTACAAGCTTTCATAATACTACTACTTTTACAAATAATTTGCAAAATATGTGATAGCATAAAATGCCATCAAAATCACTCTGTGATAGCAAATTATGTACTCACTTTTCAAAATGATAGCAAAAAGTGCACTCACTTCAACTGCATTAACCAGACCGGTATAATTCCCTCAAAAAAGTGATAGCATTTTATGCACTCAAATTTTGCCTATGATATCATTTTGTGAACTCACTTTCTAAAATGATAGCAAATAGTGCTATCACTACAATATTTCAGGGGTTTTAGGGGATTTTCCCTAACTAGATGCATAAGAGACCGGAGCCGTCTCTTATGCGTATCTAGCAACAGACCCCCAAGGACTTTGTTTAATACTAACTGCAAAATTAGTTCCAATAACAACACTCATCTCATTGCCTAATACATTTCCAATATACACTTTTTATTATCTGTATCCGTCATTTTTTTATCCATGTCTCATTGCCTTGCAAACAAAACACTCCCCACCGACATGGCAGGATACGCAACTAAGCCATCTCTGGCTTTTTACCACCTGTTAGTGGAGTAACTCCCCTAAAACCCCTAATATTTTATATTCCCCATGGAAATTCCCCATGAATTAGCATTTCTCATTGGAAATCCCCCATGGAAAGTTCATTACCCTATGGATTTTCCTCATGGAAAAAATCCGGTAAAATATACACTTAAAATCTCTATTTTTTATCCCCCCGGAAATTCCCCATAGATTTAAGTTTTTCATTGGAAATTTCCCATCAAAAGTTCGTTTCCCCATGGAAATTCCATGGGAACATTCTAATACAACATCAATTTTATAAGCTTCTAACTACCAAACACTATCATCATCCATAGCATCCACCCACACCTGCATTTCCTTATCCATTGCTAACATCACATATTCCAGTGGATCATCAATTGCCAATGCATCCAATCTGCCCTGTGAATTCATAGTGGTCTTAATTCCATCTTCCCACTTCCCACAATCTAGCCGTAATATATATCCAGCCTCTTTCACTGCGCGTCCACAGTAATTATAATTTGTGATTTTTGAATTTATGTTATATGCAATTGCCATATATTATTATTCTCTACTTCGACACGCCAATATCAAAATAGGTTATTTAATCATATGCAGAAATTCTTCTTCACTGATAATAGTGACTTTCAGTTCATTTGCCTTTTTGTTTTTTGATGAGCTGCTTAAATTATCATTATTAATAAGATAATTGGTCTTAGCACTTACACTTCCAGACACTTTTCCACTAAAACTCTCAATAAGCTCTTTTAATTCATCTCTATTACCAAAAGTATTTAATGAACCAGTAATTACAAATGTTTTCCCCGATAAATCAACATTACTATTTTTATTATTCTCCTTTTGCCTTTCAAACGTGAACTCGTCTGCCAATTCCTTTACCCACAAGAAATTGTGCCGGACAAAATTATTCATACTATCATTCATAATCGCACCGAAATCATCAAGCAATGCCCAGTTGTAATTATTTATCCACTTATCATAAAAGTCTTCAAAATCACCACTTAAATACTTTGATATAGTTTTGCTTGCAGTTCTTCCAATAAGAGGTACTGAAAGTGAATAAATAAATCTATCAAGAGTCGTATTTTTACTCTTCTCTATATTATCAAGCAATTTATATACAGACTTCTTACCGAATCCGCTACATCTAATCCACTCACCGGTGTACTGTTTTAAATCATAGATGTCCTTAAAATTAGAAACCCATCCTTTATTTATAAGAAACTCAACTGTAGCTTCGCTCATTTCTTCTATATTAATGGCGTTTTTTGAACAGAAATGTACTATCCTCGATAACAACTTTGCACCACAACCATTATTACAGCAGTGAAGTGTCTTACTACCATTCTCGTTATGGATTTCTACCATACCTCCACAGCACGGACATTTATCCGGAATCATCCATGTATTACTCTTTGTAAGATTTGCATGTACCTTAGGTATTACCATGTTGCTTCTGTAAATTTGTATCGTGTCGCCAATTCCTAATTCTAAATCTTCTATATAAGATACATTGTGTAGTGTGGCTCTTGTAGTAATAGCTCCATCAAGATCTACTGGTTCAAAAATTGCTACCGGATTTATTAAGCCTGTCTTAGATGTGTTCCATTCAATATCTGTTAACTTCGTCTCATATAATTGATCCTGCCATTTTAAAGCCAACATATCAAGAGGGTGATGTGAAGTGGCTCCAAGGGATTTCCCATACCCTGTATCATCATAGCGGTAAATAAGTCCGTCAACAGGTAATCTAAAATTCTCTGGATTAAATTTACTAAAACACTCTTTTAAATTTCCTCTAACCATACAATGTTCCACAACCGGCATGTCCAAATCTGCTACATAGGCATAATTCCCTATTAGATTTCCAGATTCAAATCCATCTACTATATCAAACACGTAGTATTCTAACTTTCGTTCAATAGCGATATTAGCGTCTAACTGTCTCAGCGTCCCAGCTGCAAGATTACGTGGGTGAGAATACGTTTCTTCTAACTCGGAATTAATTTCCTCAAATGTGTCCCACGGTATTACACATTCTCCTCTAAACGTAATGTTTGCTGGCTCTCTTAGTTTAACTGGAAGATTAATGCAGTGCCTAAATGTATGAGTAACATCCTCTCCGACTATACCGTTTGATGTTGTATCATAAAAGTTGACACCCTATTCTCAAGGACTTTGATATATAATCATAATCAATACGAGAACAGGAGAAACAACCTATGGCACAAAATCAAAAATCTTATGACAATGAATTTAAAGCACAAGCTGTAAAACTTGCTCAGGAAATTGGTGGGCATAAAGCAGCTAACGAATTAGGGATTCCCAAGGGTACTATGTACACCTGGATAAAAGCCTTCAAAGAAGGTCGTCTCAGCGCAAATGACGCGGTTCATACGCCTAAGAATGCCTTATCTCTTAACGATGAGCTTATCGAACTCAAAAAGCGCATTAAAGAGCAGGATAAGGAAATCCGTCGTTTAAAAGAAGAAAATGAATTTCTCGAAGAAGCCAGTGCTTTTTTCGCAGCCAGCCGTCGGAAGTCAGCAAAAAACAGAGACTGATGTTTATTGCAACCAAAACTGATGACGGCGAGATTAAGGGCAAAATTTCTTTTTATTGCAGAGTGCTTCATGTTTCCAGACAAGCATTCAATAAATACCTAAAAGCAAAGGATGCTCCATGGAAATATCAGGAATTGGCAGATGCAATGCTTGATATTTGTAGTGAGGATGAATGTAATGACACTTATGGAAGAATCCGTATGTATCAGGCATTACAACTCAAACAGCCGGAGGGTATACACATTCCCGGCGAGAGAACTGTTTATCGTGTCATGGACGAAATTGGTCTTAATCACAAACCAAAACGCAAGCCTAATGGTATTACTAAAGCTGACAAAGAAGCCCGGAAATCAGATGATTTAATAAAACGTGACTTCACTGCTGAAAAACCTCTAAAAAAATGTATTACTGATATGACTGAAATAAAAGCTTCTGATGGAAAACTGTATGTTTCAGCCATCTTTGACTGCTCTCCCTGAACTTTCTGTGTAGGAGATCCAGTTAATATGTATCCTGTTTCATTTTCAAGAGCGAACAACTCATCGTACAAGTCGTCGTACTGCTTATCTGTCATGGTTAGATTATCGTACTTATAATAGGCATTTGCGGCTTTGTTTAGTTCTTCTACTAATTCTTTAATTCTATCTACTTTATTCAATAACATCCTCCTTTGAAATCCCCGTTTCTTGTATTGCTTATATAATAATTCTCCATTTGTAATAAATCTTTTGATCTATACATAGTATTTAATGGAGGACAAGCGAATGAATATCTCACTTACTACAATCAATAACAAATGGCTAAACCACCTTTTACAGTTATATATTTTCAAGTGTATTTATTTTAATTTTGTTAACTCATGCTACCAAAAGACTACTAATGATAGTATGGGTGTTATACATATTTTTAAGAGCATCGATAATGTATATCAATTAGTTGGTATAAATACTACGGTTAACTATTTGATTTCTGAATGGAAACTCTTTAATACCATTCCTTTGTTTCGGTTATATTAACTTATTGGTTTTTATGTAAGGCAGAAATCACTCTGCCTTGACTACACACTCTCTTGCTAATTTATCGTCCCTAAAGCCCTTAAAAACAGGCTGCCGAAATGAATCCTTTTCAGTCGGCATAGACTCCACTATGCACACTAATTCAGGTCTAACCCATATAGCTTCATCGTTGCCGGGAGGTATATATCCAAACGGTGAATAATCAATAATTTGATACTTATACTGATTCATAATCCTTAGACTCACACCGAGCGTTACATGTCCTCTATATACCAGCACATCATTGTCGTACTGTCCCAAGATAAGGCTTGTCATATTATTTGCTTTCTGAATATATCCACATACAACACAATCGTCATTCGCCATAACTTTGCACTTTATCCAGTCCTTAGTTCTTTTGCCTTGCCAATATAAACTAGACTTTCTTTTTGCTACGATTCCCTCTAGTTCCTTTACTTTTACAGCTTCGAACAATTCAATGCCATTATCTTCAACATACCTTGACACTGCCAAAAGATTATTCTCGACTACGGCTTCACTAAGATACTTTTTTCTTTCTATCAGTGGTAGTGAAGTAATGTCCTTATCTTTGTAATACAATATATCATATGCAATAATGCTTGCCGGATACTTTTTTGCAGCCAATTCAATTTTAAATGGATTACTTTTTAATGCTCTTGATTGAACTTCATAAAAATCGGGTACACCGTTTTTAAGAACAACCAACTCATGATCTAAAATACATTTTATCTTTGCTTGCTTATTTAAGTCTGTCAGTTCCGGGAAGAAAGGAATCATTATTTTATTTCTTTTATTCCGCATATCGACACTTTTATTATCAAGAAATGAGATACACCTAATCCCGTCCCATTTTATTTCATAAATATATTCAGGAGAGTTGAAAGCATCCTTCATTTCACTTATAAGCATAGGTTTAACATTTTTTTCATCAAATATATCCACTATGCAGTACCCTTCTTCGACATTTCCACAGTCTTTTTCATGGCTTCCATTAGGTCAATAATATTATCAGGTCTTGCAGTATCTGCCGTCTGGATTTCCCTTCCAGCTATCTTGGTTTCAATTGCTGTCCGCAATCTCTCCTGGTATTCATCATGATACTTCTCCGGTTCAAAAACAGATGTCATTGCATCTATCATGGTTTTTGCCATATCTAATTCAGCTTTATCAATAGTTGGTTTCACCGTAGAAACTGGGATTGCTTGTATCTCTGCTTGATAATAGAGTGTTTTAGCAATTATATTATCCTTAGTCGGATACAACACAATCAAATTTTCAGTTGTTCCTATTACTGTCTTTGCAATGGCAACCTCTTTTTTAGATAACATAGCTTGCCTTAATAACTCACAAGCTTTCTCGGCTCCAGCGTTTGGGACAACATAATAATTCTTCTCATAAAATATATGATCTACATCAGATAACTTCGTGAAATGCATAATATGAATAGTTTTGTCTTTATTTGTCTTTATTTTTTCTAACTCATCCTCAGTAAATGTGACATAGTTATCCTTTTCAAACTCATAACCTTTAATTATGCCGTCACTTGTTACCTCTTTGTTACATGATGGACATATCTTTTTATATCTAACTCGTTCATGGGTATCCTTGCAAAGCTGATTAAAAGATACGGATATATCTCTTGTAGTTTTATACAAACTTACCGGTATATACAACATCCCAACACTTATAGCACTTTTATGAGCAACTGCCATACTAGCCACCTCGTTTTTTGATTAGTATGTGTAGATTATGAGAAATTATCAGTATCCCTATCTAATGTTCTAAATCGTATCTCATTTCTCTCTTTTTCGTATCTTTCACAAAAGTCTTGATAGTCCTTCTTATACTTGTCTCTTTGTTTTAGAAAATCTTCTTGCGACCATTCTTTATAAGATGGATTCGTTGTTAATTCCTCATCTTTATCCGGTATGATATATCTCCGTAGTATTTCTAATACATCATCAAACTCTAAGCACTTGTCGCAATAATAATTTCCTGTGCAAATCTCAACACATGACTCCTTTAGTTCATCAATCATCTTATCAAAATCCCTAGCATTCATTGGTTTAAACACTCCCCTTAGGAATCCTCTCTTTCAATCGTTTACATCCCCGTAATTTGATGACTTTCAATAGATGCGCCAAACCATCGAACCTGCCTTAAAGGTATGTGTCTGTTATTCCCATCTTCCAAACGCATCCATAATAAATCACTGCCAAACCTCACCTCAGTTGCATTAAAATCTTCCTTATAGCCATCATTCCATCTAACCGTAACAACATTTACTTTCTTTTCTTTCATTTTATTACCTTTCTACAACTCCTTTAAAATCGTCATTTTGCTTGACAAACTTTCTCTCTTTGTATATAATTTAAATTAATTAAATATCTATTAATTTGATGACCAACTTACTAAAATAAAATCTTTAACCAGAAAATTTAATAGTTAATGAAAGTTATTTATTTTTTGAAACTATTAATTTGTCTATTTCTGGAAAGGTGGTTCCTATGGAGACTATTTTAGGAGTTGTTTTTATTTTGACTATAATCATATATGGCATTAAAGCCATATTGTATATATGTATCAAGGACAAGACACATGACATAAAAATAAAAACAAAGTTTTTTGATATAGAAATAACCAAACACGATACATATAGAGACGGGAAGTAACCGTCTCTTTTTTAATTATAATTATCATTTTCTCTACTTATATTAACATTCTCTAAAGCAATTAAAGCAATATTTAATGCTTGTCGTTCCCCATGCATTAGTTTTCTTTCTTCGCTATCTACAAGCTTTATTCTCTGTTTTATGAACTTAATAGAATAATCAATATTTTCTTTATTTAGAATATCATTACCACATAACCCAGCCCCGCTCTTCTCTTTATCTTTTCTACTATACTCGAATGCTCTTAACTCATCTTTGCCTAACCATGTGATCCACGAGCCACAATCATCACAATATAAACCAGTATTATTTCCTTTTACTTCTGTATGCAACGATATACTTTCGCACTTTTTACAGCAGTTTTGATACATTTATTCACCTTCCCTCGCATTAATATCTAATGAAAAATAAGATTCATTGTAAAATCATTCTGTCATATCATCTTTTAGAAGACTAAGGAACTCATGTAAATCAACTAAAGTTAATCCATTTTTGTTACAAGTGTTAGTACGCCCCAAATGTTTATACCAATTAATTACAGTTCCACTATCTCGATGAATTATATAAAATTCATCATCATAACGATGAAGAAGAAAATTATCATAATTTTTATTACAACCACATTCTACTTCAATATCAATTATTTCATCAGTAGTAAATACCTTCTTAAACGCTTGAACAAAATCATCTCTATCAAAATAATACTGTTCTAAAGTTTCTAAAAAATTAGATTTCATTTTACACTCTCCTATCTAATTCGTAAGCTTTCACCCTGTGGATCTAAGTGAGCAAATTCGCAATTAATAGAACCGTCCTGTCCTTCAAGCCCATTCTCTTTTAAATATTCTCTAATAGAATCTCCGTCAATTGCATCGGGCTGTGCAATCCTATATTCTTTGGGAACTTTTTCCACATCTACGTCAATTATTAATTTTCTTTTACCACCATTTTTCTGAATGTTGAATGAGAACAAATCCGTTGTAAATTTCTTTTTACCAGTCACTCTCATGCACATTTCAAGATTCTGTTTCAACCATTTAATTCTATTCTCAAACGTTTTCTTCCTACTAGATAACCTATTCGTTTCTTTTTCCAAACCATCAATATTAGATTCTATTGATTTAATAATCTTTGCATAACCATCAGCTTTCATTTCTATCTCATAATCAATTCCTTCGAGTGTATCCATGATAGTTTGTTCATCACACTCTTCATCTTCCAACATATTCATCAATTCTAAAAATTCTCCAGTTAATTCATATAGCTTACTCAAATAAAAATCCTCCTATGCTACTTTTAATCTGTGTCTATTTTCTAATAACATTTCTCTTAAAAATGTCTGTTTCGTCTTTACTTCTTTTGTCTGTATTGCTTTAGAAATAGCGTAATTATTACCAACTAAAACACAGTACTTCTTTGCTCTTGTAATAGCTGTATACAGTAATTCAGAGTTATTCATAATAAAACTTCCTGTGTCCATGCCAACTATTGTTGATGTAAAACCACTACCTTGCATCTTATGGACTGTACAAGCATACGCCAATTCAAGATTCTTAGAATCTGTCTTACTAAATACTACTTCTCCTATACCCACAAAATCAATCGTACAATAACCGTCACTTTCTATTTCCTTTACAATACCAATGTTTCCATTGAATACTGGTGTTGTATCACCTTCAGTGTTAGTACATTTATAGTTATTTTTTGTATTAAGAACCTTATCACCAATACGAATCATATATCTTTTACTATCTTCACTTTTCTTTTCAAGTAATATTTCAATCTCATTACCATCGTTAAATTTCGGGTTGTAAATTTCTTGTATTTTTGAATTGATATTGTAGCAAGATAATTCACCTCTTAACCTCATAGGTACACAAACTTGCACTTCCATAATGTCATTATATTTCTGCATCTCAGTCTGAAAATGATTCATTATATTTGAAGTCATGGACTCCTTAGAGTTTGTAATATCTAATTCCATATCCTTTAAGTCACCAAGAATGTCATTTCCTTCAAAGCTGTTCTTGATTTGCCACCTTAATTGATGTTGGAATGATACCACTCATAAGAGCTTGTCTGTGCGGTTTGGTAAGTTTCACTACTGGCAACACATTACTATCTAAAATATCTGCGAACACCTGACAATTACCAATAGGGGTTAATTGTTGAACATCTCCCATGATGATTACTTTTGCACCAGTCGGGATTGCCTCTAACAGTGATAAAAATAATGTTCCGTTTATCATAGTAGCTTCATCAATGAGAACGATATCTACTGCTAATTTATTCTCCTTATTGAACATAAACCGTCCATTTTGATATCCTAACGCTCTATGAATTGTACTTGCTGGTAGTCCCGTTGCTTCGGTGATTCGTACACTTGCTTTACCTGACAATGCACACGCAAGAATATTGTAATTATCATATAATGAACAAATACCGTTAGCTGTACTTGTCTTACCTGCACCGGCTAAACCTGTGAGTGTCATAACATGATTATCAAGACTCAACTTAATTGCTGATTTCTGTTCATCTGTAAACGAGAAACCTTGTTGTTCTTCTACTCTTGATATAATGCTTTCCCAATTGCTAATATTGAATGATTTAGGAACATAATCTTTATGTAGTTCTAATTCTAAGTCTTCCTCTTTTTCATATACCTTGATTAGTCCAATTTGTAATCTCAAAAGTTCTGTCATTATATTATTCTCTAAATCGTAAAACCTTTTTAATGCAATTTTACTTCCATTTTCTAATACAACAACATCATCATTTTTAATCATTAACTTAGCCGTTGCATTCACTACCTCCTCTGGAACAAAACCAAGAGTATCATATAGGGATTTCATTAATTCTTGATAATTCAGATAACTCTTACCAGCCTCACCTTGCTCATTCAAATGATGTAATAAAAATCCTTTAATTCTTCTAATATCGTATTGCCCCACACCTACTTTACAAGCAACCTCGTCAGCTTTTTTGAATCCAACTCCATCTACTCTTACTAAGTCATATGGATTATTTCTGACAATATCAATAACCGTATCTGGTGAATGATAAAAGTCCACTAACTTTTTGATGAAAGTATGTGTCAATCCAAGTTGTCCTAATTCCATATAGATAGAACTGTAATCTTTTGACTCTTCATATTCATCAATCATTTTCAGTGCCACTTGATTACCAATACCTTTAATTTTCATAAGAGATTTAACATCTCTGTCTTCCAATAATTTGATTACATCATCGTATTCATCAAATAATTTATCCACTAAATTTTCATTAAGGACGTTCTTTAAAAACTCTTTTTGTTTATCTTTACTTGATATATCCACACATTTGCTTATATAAACCAATTCATATGTATTACCATATATCTCATGAGTTTCAGCCAACTTGCAGAACACTTTATATGTTGTTCCATATTCTAACGTACAAACATTTCCCTTTAGTTTTAGACTTTGAATATCAATATCACAATTTTCTAGTCCTTTTGTTACGATAGTGCTAAAAATAGCATATTCCCCAGATTCTACTTTTTTCACATATTTTGGATAAAAAATCCTATCCAAAATCACTTCTACTTTAATTATTTTTTCCTCTTCCACTAACACACCTCACAATCAGTTAGAAGCGATTTTCCTTTTCCATAGTTTCTATACACGAGATCATACTGAGTAATTACATCATATTCGTTATTAATATCAGCAGCTACGATGTTAATACCATCATCATTCTTACCAATAATCTTTTTACCGAATTCCTTTTCTGTTCTTATTACATCAATAATATCTCCATCTTGTAATGGAAGAATTTTATAGACATGTTTATTAACCTTTGAATATCTTGTTTCACCAGTTTTCATATTATATATAATAATATTTGGTGATATAATATCTCTCGTGTTTAATACAAACCATCTATTATCATTTAATTCTTCATTTTTGTATCTGACAGTATTGAATTTAGAAACTTGCATTTCCATTATTTTATATGGTTCTATATCATCATTTTCAAGATAATCAAAAATCTCTTGTAAGGATTTTTTACTATCCAGTTCACCATAAGTTTTACCAGTCTTAGATAGAACACTGTTATTAATTACAATGCTTTTTACTTTTTCATTTGTAATCTTTTTGTCCAATGTTGATACAGTCATTTTATTTTTCCCATACAACTGATTGAAGTAATCTCTGAATGTCAATAATTTATTTGTTTTGCCGTAATTACTACAACAATCTGCAATTAAATATCCCTCCAATACCTTATTTGTAATATGATTTTCTTGGCATTTCTCTAGGAAATCGTAGAACGTTTCACTTTTACACATACAATCAAACAGTATATTTGGAGTTTCATCCACTTTTTCTTCTGTTTTTTCTGTAAATTGCTTGATTCTTTCATTAGCCGCATCAATATAATATTGTCTATCTAAGTATTCCGGAACTAACACACCATTAATATCATCGTTATTTATAAAACATCTATCAGGTGTTAAAGCAATTTTTTCATAACTCTGTTGTCCCTTTTCAACTTTAATTTTATAAATACCTTTATCCTCAGGCCTGGTTGATGCGAATACTCTATGCACCTTCTCTTTCAAAGGAATACCATCTTCTACAATCGTTTTGTCTTTTCCATCAACCTTTACGTTTTTACCAGTTCCATACACAACACCTTTAAATAATGTGGTCAACTTGATTACTTTTTGAAACTCAATTAGTTCTTTTGCTTCATTAATAGTATTCTCCACTGGAATATCATGAACGAAATAATTTACTAATGCTTTATTCAAAATTGGTAAGTCATAATCTATTGTTGATAATTTTTTTACATATGCTCCTTTGCACTTATAATGTCCTGAATCTAAATCAATTAGGAGATAATTGTTTACATCTTTCTGTACTAAGCGTCCGTGTTCATATACATCAAATTCTAATTCAAGATTTGTTCTAATTTCCCACTCTTTTGCAATTGCTTTGACTTTATCAACGTCTGCTAATTCTTTTACTCTTAGATAAATACCATCAGTATTCAACTGTAAAAGTTCACATATGTCTTCAAGTTTTGCAGCTAACTCTGTCAGATATAATTGTCCAGCAATACACACGTTGTTACTTTGAACTGGATCAAAACAAGCCGAATTTCTATCTTTAAGTATTCCATAAGCACTATTTATAACGATTTTTAAAGGTTGTTGACGCTTATCTTTAATCTTCTTCAGTTCTAAACGCCTATCTCTCATATTTTCAAAGTCTTTTGAATTCTTTAATTTTCTACTAGCAAAGCCTTCGTTTATCATTAATGAGGGATACAGACTCGCAACGTCGGCTGCAACTAAAATTCCTTCAAATATTTCATTATCTTTACTACCATGAAGTCCACCATATCCGTACACACAAGGGACTCCACCAACTGTTGTTACTAACTGTCGTGTGCTATTACTATTCACGTCAGTTTTTAAAGGTAGTTTATAACTCTTATTCTCAGGTTTTTTATACCAATCAACTATATATTGGTACTTTTCAGGCATTCTCAAATTAGCCGGTATTGTAATGTCAAACTCATCATCTAATGTATGCTGTTGCACTGCTCCAAGAATTGTTGATGCTAACTGTGCTTTAGTTTTATTAAACATCTCCATATCTAAATCAAACATTGAAATCATATCCAACTGAGCTTCAAAATCACCCATCGTAGCATCTAAAACCTTTAAAGTTTCTCTTACGTCATGAATGTTATAAGAGATAATTTCTTTTTCTTCCTCTTCGGCAAGTAGTCTTTCTATATCAAATGGTACTTCTGTTTCTTTAATTACATCTCCCATAAAAGCTTCTAACTGCTTTAATGATTTATCTTTTAGTATTACATCATAATTATTCAAATGGTATTGTTTTGAATTAGTAACGACTTGAAAACCTTTTTTGTCATATAATATTAATTGGTCATTTATATATGATGGATTCATCCCATCTAACAAACCTTTAAAAATAAACTGATCATAATACCTACTGTTATATCCAACATAAATAGCTTTTTTGTGAGCTTCGTAAAAGGGAATCGTTATATAACTTTATGATGTGGTTGGTAAATGATAGAAAAGACTAGGAAATCTTGGTTTTATCTGAGAAGAAGGGGATTATATAGAAAAGAAAATTACCTAGTGAACCTTGGGATGTTTGCAGGACAGAGTGTGTGCTACTGGAAGGATACAGAGGCGGTTATACCGTAGATGGTCTTACTGCGGCAGATTAACTAGATATAAAAATATTGGAGTAAACGAAAACGGTACTAATTATTATGGACATGTATCAGAATTTGATTTGACTAGATTACCAAACTATCAGTCGTTAAAATTGGGAGAAAATTTAATCGTTGAAATTTCAATGTTAAACAGTTCACAAATTTTATCATATAATACATGGATTTCCAAAGAAGACCAATTTAATATAAATGAATTTAACTATAACTCTGTTAAAATTACAGATTTTAATGGCATTAGAGATATTGAAGTTTGGATGCCTAGTGGTACAGAATATCAGTGGCGCGATACCTTTGCAAGATATGTTCCTTCAACAGGAAAGTTATATATTATTCTCGGCAGCACTGCTAAAGCATATAGAATTGCCTTATATCGTATATAAAAAAAGTAAAAAATCAACTTTAAAAATGTGAGTTTTATATCTTATAATTTTAGTGTATAATATTAACAAAACTTGAAAGAAGGAAAAATTATGATATTCAATTCATATATTTTTGTTTTATTATTTTTTCCAATAGTAATTATAGGATATTATTTTTTTATTTATTTAAAAAAATATCAAATGGTAACTTTTTATTTGATTGTTACCTCACTCTTTTTTTATGGATATAAGAACCCACTATCACTTGTTTTATTATTTCTTAGTATTTTAGTTAATTATCTTTTTTATAAAAGCATAAAGACATGTTACAGTAAAAATTTAATAAGATTAACACCGATATTTCTAGTAATTGGAATTGTTTCAAATATCGGAATGCTTTTATATTTTAAATATTACAACTTTTTTATAGACAATGTAAATATGATGTTTGAAACAAGATTATCATTTCGAAGTATTTTGCTACCTTTGGGAATTAGCTTTATAACTTTTCAGCAAATTGCTTTTCTTGTTGATACCTATCATAAAGAAGTGCCAGACTATAATTTATTAGACTATACCCTTTTTATCTCTTATTTCCCTCGTGTTATTTCGGGCCCAATTATACTACACAATGATTTTTTTTCTCAACTATCTGAAAATAAAAGAAAAATGAATTGGGATTTTTTTGCATCAGGACTATACTTGTTCGTTATGGGGCTTGGGAAAAAGGTCATTATCGCTGATATGTTTGCTAAATCGGTAAATTGGGGATATTCTAATATAGGGGAGTTAAATACTCCAAGTGCTTTATTTATTAGTATCGCATACAGCATACAAATTTACTTTGATTTTAGTGGCTATAGTGATATGGCGATAGGAATTAGCAGAATGTTGCAGATTGATTTACCTGTCAATTTTAATTCTCCTTATAAAGCAAATACTATATTGGATTTTTGGGATAGATGGCACATAACCTTGACCAGATTTTTGACCAAATATCTCTATATCCCTATCGGAGGAAATCGTAAAGGGAGTTTACGAACATATCTTAATATTTTCATTGTTTTTTTATGTAGTGGACTGTGGCATGGAGCTAGTTGGACATTCATTATATGGGGAATCCTGCATGGTTGTTTCATGATATTTACTAAACGCTTTACAAGTTTTATCAATAAGGTGCCTAAAATTATCAATAAATTAGCAACATTGTTGTTTGTAAATTTCACATGGATACTGTTTCGTTCAGAATCATTCAATATCTTTAAGCAAATGATAAGAGCAATTTTGCAAAATCAATGGGGTCGTTTGAATGAAACAATGTGTGGTTATTTCCAGCCAGTTTTGTTTGAAAACCTAATTAATATAGAAGTACCATATTGGATATGGGCAATTCTAGCTTTTGTAGCAGTATTTATTATAATATTTAGATGTAAAAATGTGATGGAAAAAGCTACTATGTTAAAGTATTCAACGGTTTCGATACTTTGGACAATTGTTGTGGCACTAATAAGTATACTTTCTTTTTCTGGTATAAGTACATTTGTATATTCTCGTTTCTAAGGAGGTTATTATGAAGGCAAAGAAATGGTGTATTGCTGTTTTATTTACATACTTATTTATAATGATAGGGATTGGAGTACTGGTGTTTGTAGTAGACCCCTATTTTCATTATCATGCACCCATAAGGGGACTGTCACATGAATTAAACAATACCATGTACCAGAATGATGGAGTTATAAAAAACTTTGATTATAATGCTATGATTATTGGGACTTCTACAACTTTTGGTTTTAATGCAGAAGAAGCCGGTAAGTTATTTGGTAAAGAATTTGTAAGAATTACTTATTTGGGGGAAGGATTTAAACGCATCAATCTAGCACTACAAAAAGCGATAGCTTATAATAATGAACTGAGTTTTGTAATTCGCGGAGTAGATCCCATATGGTTCGTAACAGATACAAACTATACAGGATACTCGGAATACCCCGATTATTTATATGACAATGTACTTTGGAACGATGTAAATTACATTTTTAATAAGGATATCTTAATAAATGATGTAATATCTGTGGTATGTAGGACATTAAGCTTAAAAGACGATACGTCGAATAAAAAAAATATGACAGTAATTTATACCTCTGATGATAATGAAGGAGATGCTTTACAGCGTTATACTCGACCTCCTAAAGAAGAAAAAATAATTGAGCAATCTGAAACGGATGAATTTTTTCGCCTGCTAAAGCAGAATATGGGCGAAAATGTTTTCTCTACAATTGAAGCAAACCCAGATATTACCTTTTATATTTTTATTCCACCGTACAGTATATGTTGGTGGGATAGCATTAATCAGTATGGCGTATCCGTTTTAGAACGTAGAATAAGTATGGAAAAGTATGTGATTGAGGAACTATTAAAATATAATAATGTACGCTTATTTTCATTCTCTAATAATTATGAACTCACGTGCAATATGAATAATTATATTGATGAGATACACTATAAAGAAGAAGTTAATAGTAAAATTCTTTCTTGGTTGCAGAACGGAAAATATGAATTAACAAAAGATAATTATTTAAATTATCTGTCTGATATTACGGAGTTTTACAGTAATTATAATTATGATAGCTTATTTGAATAAAAATGACAGCGATTATTAAATAAAACCGTTTACACATAAACCGGCACCCAAAAGTTAGACTAAAAGCTAACGATTGGAGGTCGGTTTTTCTATAGCTAAATATAGCTAGGAATTCAAACTCTTACAAACTTTTTGAAAGGAAATATGTATGTCTAAATCAGTCACAGAAATACTTGCCTATTTTGAATCACTATATAAAAATAAAGCAATCTACCTATGGGGTGCAAACGCTGAAATCATCACCCCCTCACTTTGCGATAAGCTTTACAAAACCTACGGTAATTCTACATACAATAAAACCTATTACGATAATAAATTAAAGGAAGGTCTCGGGAGAATCGGTGCTGATTGTTCCGGGGCCTTGTTCCCGGTAAGCGGCTTTGATACAACGGCACAAAATTATTACAGCAAATGCTATGAGAAAGGGATTATCTCATCTTTACCGCGCAATAAAGCATGTCTGGTATTCAAAGGTTCTTCAACTTCTGCAATTAATCATGTGGGATTTTATTGTGGAAATGGACATGTCATCGAAATGAAATCCAGTAAAGACAATTGTGTGAAGGCTACATTGGATGGAAATGGATGGAAATGGTACGGTATTCCCACATGGATCGACTACTCTTCTACTGGTATTTCTAATACTTCTTCCTCTTTAACTGCTCCTACCTCCAAATGTATCGATGTCAGCTCATACCAGGGAAATGTCGATTGGAAAAAAGTCAAATCAGCAGGCATGAACAAGGCTATCTTAAAAATTATTCGCAAAGACTTAACTTAACTCCTGATAAAAAATTCGAAGAATATTATCTGGGCTGTAAAGAAACTAATATTGACGTTATTGGTGTTTACAATTATAGCTATGCGACTACTGCTGCAAAAGCAAAAATAGATGCTCAGAAAGTCCTGGCCGTATTAAATGGCAGAAAAATAAAAGTATGGTTAGATGTAGAGGATAAGTGTCAACAAGGGCTTGGCGCTACCTTAAAAGACATCATCAACGCTTATCAGGAGGTAATTGAGTCTGCCGGATACGATTTCGGAGTATATACGGGAATGAGTTTTTACACTTCATATATTATATATAAGTCAAATTAAATGTAATGATTGGTGGATTGCCAGGTATTACAACAGCTATAATAAAATGGATCTGTCGATTAATCCCAATGAGCAGTATAATCCCAAAAATACTATTGCAAGAGAAATCTATGCCTGGCAATATACTTCTAGCGGACAGGTTCCCGGAATCATTGGAAATGTAGATATCAATATACTCTACAACGTTTCAAGCTCCAATACAAACAGTGATATTCCAAACACAAACTCTTCCACATCTAGCTCCTTTACAGAAACCTCTATTACACTTCTTGGTAAAATCACCACTACTTCATCCAATTTAACTATTCGTTCACAACCAAATACAACATCTTCAAGCTTAGGTTATTACACTAAAGCTTCTATTGTTCAACTAACAGCGAAAACATCGAATGGTTGGTATCGTACTGATAGGGGGTACATTTCTGGTAGTTATGTTAGTACCGTAACAGGACAAGTTTATAACTGTGGTGGATTGAACTTTAGAACATCGCCAGATCCCGGTGCTACTGTGATTAAAACTATGAAGCCAGCGGACGAAATGATGCTTTTAAAGGAAGAAAACGGGTGGTATAACGCAAAGCTGAATGACGGTACGATTGGTTGGGTATCAAAGAAATACATAAGGATATTATAAATGGATTGGAGGATGCTATGGCAGATGATGATAAAGTAAAGATAGCCGAGCTAGATGCTAGATGTAAATCAAACACGCATCAAATAGATGAGCTGAAAAATGACATTTCAGATATAAGGTCTGAACAAAAAGCAATATACGACATTAATACAAATATTCAACTCATGACACAGACCATGGGATTAATGAAAACAGATATAACAGATGTAAAAAAAGATATTGGCGGTGTAAAAGAAAAAGTTAATATACTCGAAAACAAACCTGCTAATGATACATACAAGAAAGTTGATGTTATTAAAGATAAGGTGTCTTGGATACTCATTGGAGGGGTTACTGCATATTTACTAACACAAATACTTCCTAACATGAAGTGGTAGGGGGTGCTGATATGTATAAAATTCTTTTGAAACGTTCTGAACGTGGGGTAAAAAGTTTATATGAATATTCTACAAAATTAGTAATAAATACGGAAACAAATAATACTATGGAAGTGGTAGAAGAATTTGAAAATGAAGATACTCTAAGAGATAGAGTGAGAGAATTATTACTGACGCGTTCTATTAATGACTTTAGCGTTGTTGCAGATAAAACATATGAAGTAGATGTGTTATTTTCACTACCAAATGATAATGAAACTGAAGAAATAGAACCTTGAAATAATTATAGCCAGATAGGACTTAATAATCCTTTCTGGCTATTTTTTACGATACTCTTTGTTCTTTCATTCTAGCATAAGATTCTAATGCCTCTGTGACCTCGTTTGGACTTAATCCAGACGTTACAATTATGTCGTTAACACATTCTAGGTCTTTTATTTTCTTCTCACTGTATAAGGCTTCTAGCTCGTTCTGCTCCGATTTGATTCTGGTTTGCAATTTTGAAATCAAATCTTCCTTCTCAACAATTCTGTCTTCAATAGACTTTTTCGGTTTTCTCCCTGCCATATTTTACCTCCAAAAATATTTAATGGTATAGTGTAGGTTTGTCAAACATATGTTACAGTGACCGTAAATAATTCTTTAATACCTCTGCTGGAGATTTCCATCCAAGGGGTCTCATGGGAAAGCGGTTATAATCCCTTGTGTTATAGATCTTTAACTGTCTGCCAAAGTCCTCCAATGAGTAGAACCGATGGGTGGCATAAAAGCGTTCATTGTCTTTTCTGTGGCTGCGCTCTACCTTTCCATTATGTCTTGGAGTGAAGGGACGGATCAACTTATGACGGATGCCATGCTGCTGGAGATTTACCTGAAAAAGAGTCGGTTTATCGGAACCACCATAGGAAGCGAACCGCTTGGTGAATTCCTGTCCATTATCGGTCTGCACACACTCGATGGGTAAGGGAAACGCTTTGATCAGGTGTTCCAAAAACTGTGAAGAAGAATAAGAACTGTGTTCCTCAAAGGCCTCCACGAAACGCCATCGGGAGAATTCATCGATGGCTGTGTATTGATAAAAACGCTTCCCTTTGGCATCACCTGTCAGGCAGACAGAAGGGACAAATTTGACGTCGATCTGGATGCGCTGTCCGGGATAGCTCATGGCTTCGTAAGGCTTAGGGATATACTTGGGATTCTGAGGTCTTTGTGCCAGAATGCCCTGTTTTCTCAGGAAGCGATAGAGTCCGGGGATGGAGCGGGAGTATCCCCGCTGCATGAGCTTGACCCAGAAGACAACCAGTCCGGCATCTGGATTGCGTTTACGCATATCCGAGATGAGCTTCCTTTCGGCATCGGTATGCTGGTTGGGGTGATGGTGAGGTTTTCTGGAACGATCCCTAAGGGATTCCAGGGAACCATCAAAACGACGTTTCCAACGGTAAATATACTGTCTGTTGGTCTTATATCTGACAGCAGCCTTGGAGACGCCATACTTATCGGCGTAATGAATGAGCGATAGACGATACCTCATATCCTGTGTTATACTAGCCATGCGAGAGTACTCTCCTTTGTGTAGGTTTTTGTTGTGGTGACTTAAATATAACACAAAAAGGTATTCTCGCTTTTAATTATTTAGTTTTGTAACACATGTATTGTAATCCTACAACCTCCAAAAATATTTAATGGTATAGTATATGGACAAGAATAAGAAAATATTCTAATCAAGCATTTTTATATTGTATACAGGTAGTAGAATTTTATCTTTATTAATTAAATTCCATAGCTCCATTACATCTGATTCTTTGATTAATTTTTCATTCGCTAAATGTAAATGGATATTTTTATTGTTCTCCGATAGCTGTTTGAAAATTAAATAAGTCTTCTTATTTTCAAAATAAAGTTCTTTATATATTATCATATTTTTTTCTCCATTTCTCCTTTAATCATATAATATATAATTATACAAACATTTGTTCTGTTTGTAAATAGGAAAACGAAGATAAATTGTTATTTAATTATTTAGCTTTGTATTCGAATTCTATCACATCTCCGACTTGGATATCATCTGTAAACCATCTGCGGGCAATGTCTATTAAAGAACCCGTATCATCGTCTATAGAGCATGTTATTATTCTGTTTTCAATTCTAATTATCGTTAGTTTCATTTATACATTCATCCTTAAAAATTAATACAGTTTTTCATTATAAATATATTCATTTTTAAATATCAATATAGAAATCTTTTTACGCCACAAACCCATTTACTTTACGCCAATTTACGCCAATTGGCTAATAATTAATAAGAATTTATAACACTTTATTACTATTTCACTATTATTGAATATATTGTAAATATGCCGTATTTATCATGTTTCCTACAATTCGTAAGGGGTCACCTGATATACATAATAATTCAACCAATTCGCATACAAGTTATTACAATGCGCGCGCCATTGCAGTCCCGGTTTTTCCATGGGATTATTATCAGGATAATAATTGCAGGGTACTTCTATGGAGATGCCCTTTTCCCTATCGCGTACGTATTCATTATGGAGGGTCATACGGTCATATTCAGGATGCCCCATCACGTATATTTGTTTTCCTTCTTCGGCAATACAAAGCGTTACACCAGCCTCCGGCGACTCTGCCAACACTATCAGCTCCTTGCAATCATGAATTGCCTCTGCAGCTACTGTGGTATAGCGGCTATGTGGTATTAGGAAAGAGTCATCGAATCCTCTCACAAGGGGAACTTTACGATTCATCACCTTATGATTGTAAATACCGAACAATTTTTCCGGCAGAAGCTCCTTATTTAATCCAAAATGATAATACAGACCGGCTTGTGCTCCCCAGCAAATATGTAAGGTAGATGTCACATTTTGCTTAGACCAAGCCATAATTTCGCATAGTTCGTCCCAATAATCCACTTCGTCGAAGGAGATTTGTTCTACCGGAGCTCCGGTGATAATCAGACCATCGTATTTATTCATCTTCAATTCATCGAAGGTATTATAAAACTTATTCAGGTGATTCATCGAAGTATTTAACGATTTATGGCCATTCATTTTCATAAATGTCACATCGACCTGCAATGGCGTATTGGATAATGCCCGCAGCAATTGAAGTTCGGTGTCTTGTTTGACCGGCATCAGATTCAGAATACAAATTTGCAGAGGTCGAATATCTTGATGTAACGCTCTGTTTTCATCCACTACGAATATGTTTTCGTTTTCCAATATTCCTTTTGCAGGCAAATCATTCTGTGTCTTAATCGGCATTATTTTCTCCTCCTAAAAAGTGTTTTATAAACTGCTCCTCCGTAAGAATCGGTACTCCAAGTTCCTTCGCCTTTTTGTTTTTCGAAGACGAAGATGTGCTGTCATTATTAATCAGGCAATTCGTTTTCTTCGTTACGCTGCCCGTTACCTTGCCGCCTTTTTTCTCAATCTCTTCCTTGAGTTCATTCCGGCTGGGGTAATGGTTCAAACTTCCGGTCACTACAAATACTTTTCCTTCCAACGTTTCACTGCCTTCTTCTATCTCTTCTGCCTCAATTTCAATTTCTTTCAAAAGATTCTCCAAATTCTTTTTATTATCTTCTTTTTGAAAATATTGAAAAAAGGCCGTGGCAATCACTTCACCGATCCCATCTACCATACTTAAACTTTCCACATCCGCTGCCAACATATCTTCCAAACGGTAACGATACTTCCGACACAAGACTTTAGCGTTCGCCAACCCTATTCCGGAGATTCCAAAGCTATATATTAAACGAGGCAGCGTCGTCTTTCTTGCAGTCTCAATGCTGGCCATCAGATTGCGATATGACTTTTCTCCCAAACCTTCCATCTGAACAATTTCTTCTTTGTACCTGTCCAAATGAAAAATATCGGCATATTCGTGAATATATCCTTTGGCAATGAACTTTTCCAACGTCGCCTCCGAAAGGCCATCGATATTCATACCATCCCGGCTCACAAATAAAGTAAAGGATTTAATTTTTTTGGCATCGCAGGAGGCGTTCGTACAATACAAAGACTGTACTTCATTTACCTTCCGTATCTCGGTCTCTCCACCGCATACAGGGCAGGCTTCCGGAATCTCCATATTATCACTGCCGGTAAGATTCTCTGCAATCTGCGGAATAATCATATTGGCCTTATATACCGTGATGTGATCTCCGATTCCCAGCTTTAATCCTCGCAGAATACTGATATTATGCACCGATGCACGACTGACTGTCGTTCCCTCTAACTCCACCGGTTCAAAAATGGCCACCGGATTGATAAGACCGGTTCTGCTGGGGCTCCATTCGATTTCTCTTAAAACAGTCTCCCGCACTTCATCTTCCCATTTAAAAGCGATGGAATCCCTCGGAAATTTCGCAGTCATTCCAAGCGACCTTCCATAGGCTATATCGTTATATATAAGCACAAGACCATCTGAGGGAATATCATAGTTTTCAACCTTCTGCTCGAAGGCATCGATAGCATCGACTACTGTATTCTTATCTACCTTTTCGTATTCGACCGTTTGAAATCCCTGTTCCTGCAAGAATAATATCTGCTCTTCTCTGGAATTATGAAATTCCACTCCCTCCGCTTTCATAAGGGAAAAAGCAAAAAAGTTAACATTCCGTCTCGCTGTAATTCCATTATTCAACTGCCGGACCGAACCGCTGCAAAGATTCCTTGGGTTTTTATACTTTGCGGCCACATCCTCAATTCCCATATTGATCTTCTCAAAATCCGAATATGTGATAACGGCCTCTCCTCTTAGAATCAATTCTCCTTTATAAGAGATAGACAGAGGCAGATTACGAAAAGTTCTGGCATTATTCGTAACGACTTCGCCAATTTCTCCGTTTCCTCGAGTGACAGCTTTTGCAAGTTTTCCTTCAGAATATGTCAAAACAATGGTTAAACCATCTAATTTCCAAGATAATAACGCGACCTGGTCTTGCACCCAATCCCTAATATCTTCCCGGCTCTTTGTTTTTCCTAATGATAACATCTGTCCTTCATGACGTTCCTTCGGCAGCTCTTCTACCGCCTCATAACCCACATTCATAGTGGGGCTTCCTGCAAGAACAAGACCGGTCTCTTCTTCCAGCGCTACCAATTCATCGTAGAGTTTATCATATTCAAAATTACTTATAATTTCCGTATCTTCCGCATAATACGCTTTCGAAGCCCGGTTTAACAATTCTGTCAGTTCTCTTATTCTAGTCGTTTTATCAGCTCTTATATCCATATCTAACTCTACTCTTCCCTCAATCTGTTTCTTACTGTAACTGTTCGGTCAACGCAGCAGGTGCGCAGACCTATTTAATAGTTACTTCGTAACTGTTCAGTACCCTCACAGTTACAAAGCATCTTTGCAAGATTGCTTTGTAAAAATCCATTAAAATCACCTTCGGTGATGGGATTTTTACTTGCCATTCCACGTTTTCTTACGGTCAGCGCAGTAAATGCGCAGACCTGCTGAATAGTTACGTCACTTCTTATAATATTATCATTCTACTCAGATACTTTCAAATCCTAATTTTCCTACTTCTTCATCATGTATCCCACAAGCTTCGTATAACTGTTGTAATTCTTCTCCTTGAATTATACGGTATTCCCCTGGTTTTAAATTTGCAAGTTCAATATTCACAACGCGTGTTCTCTTTATTCCCTTCACCTCGTATCCTAAGGTTTTTGCCATTCTGCGTATTTGTCTATTGACTCCTTGAGTCAAGATTATGCGGAAGGTATACTTTCCTTGTTTCTCAATGTGGCATGGTCTCGTCGTGATATTCAACTCCTCCAGATATACGCCGCCTGCCATAGCCTTCAGAAATCCCTGTGTAATTTCTTTATCTACTTTTACCACATATTCTTTTTCATGCCTATTAGCCGCCTTCATCATAGCATTAATCAGCATCCCATCATTTGTCATTACCAACAGGCCCTCTGAATCTTTATCCAGTCTACCTGCATAAGTCAACCTGACGGGAAACTGTAATTGATCACTTATCTTCTTCTCCGCATGCCTGTCTCGTTCCGTACAAGTGACTCCTATCTGCTTATAATAAGCCAGAATTACCTTTTTATTCTTTCCTTCTATCGTTTTTCCATTCACAGTGATCGTATCCATATCACTTACTACGCTTCCAATGGCGGCTGGCATCCCGTTTATTGTTACGCGCCCTTCCTCAATCAGCTTATCAGCATCCCGTCTGGAACAGATACCACACGCCGCCAAATATTTATTCAAACGTTCCTTTTTACTTTTATCCATCTTTATCAGCCTTCATTTTCTTCTATTTTTCTGAGATTCTGATACTCCATAACTTTTATTTTGTCACATATATTTCATATCTACACATAATACATACATTTTTCCCCAGCTCGTCTTATATGCCTTGGAGTAGGTGGAGCATAAGTTTCCCGTAGCTCCTGATATATATTCATGAGATACATATATTTCATCCATCTGATTCGCAGCCTGACTAAAATATCGTTTCGACCTATGATCATCTCCCGGTTCTGCCGGCTTAAAACCGCTTACCGTTCTTACTTCAACAGATCCCCCCATTACTGTATGGCTTACCTGCTTTCCATCGCTTCCTATCACATAAACACATTCAATATGTTCTTCCCCTTTCAGACACCCCTTCAGCATCTCATCCATTCTATCTTCTATACAACTTTCGAGCACCTTCAAGGTTCTCTGCATAAAGTTCCTTGCCTCTCCATCAATAAGCTTTTTTTCTAATACAAGCCTTTTAGAAGGGTCTACGATAAAGGTATCCAAAATTTTCTTCAGCTTAGCCGTCTCTTCATAGAGGCAGGCATTCATTTTCGCATTCTCCTGGGCCAATGTAACATTATTTTGAATCGTAGAAGATATTCTCGCAATCGTATCGACCATTTCTTTAATGTTTTCCTTTTGTAATGCCGTATTATCTACAATCTTGCGGCTATCCTCATTTATCTCTCCAAGAGAATCTTTCATTTGTTCAAATCGTTCTGCCGTTAGATTTACGACTGTCTGACATTCTCCCACCTTCGATACGCTTTCTTTCAAGAGTTTTCCAGTCTGTTCCACCGCTTTTGTCGTTTGATGAGCCAGTTCTCCTATTTCCTGCGCTACCACAGCAAATCCCTTTCCGTGCTCACCGGCACGCGCTGCCTCGATAGAAGCATTCAAAGACAGAAGCTTTGTCTGAGATGAAATAGAATATATCATATCCGCTATCTTTGATATATTACCGGAAGCGATATTCACCTCCTCCATCGCATCCACCATCAATATAGCATCTTCATAGCCCTCCCTGGCGTGTTCCATCAGTTCCATCATACCGTAGCTTATTTTATTTATATTGTTATGATTTCTTTCAGTTTCTTCATATACACTGTCCGCCTTTATTGTTACCAACTTCATTTCTCCCGCTATCTGCGCTTCGTTTTCTGCAAAAAGTCCGGCGGTATGATTGGCCTTCTTTCCTATATTATTAATTTGATTCATTATATCATTAATTTGAATAAACGTCTCGGATAAAGATACAGTTATTTTTGTAAGTGCCGTTTTTATTGGAATAAAGTCTCCATAAAACTTTGTCTCACCCGACACACGAACAAGCAAATCCCCTACTGATAAATGGGAAAGAACTCCTGATATTTCCGCTATGTATTCGTTTAGAACATTGGCAATTTCATTAATATCTTCGCTTATTCTTTGGAGATGCTCTTCTCCTGCTTCGATCTTATCGATATCCAGATTCCCTTTTACAAGGCGATTCGTTTGTTTCCTGATCGTCTCACAATCTTTCTCCAATTGCCTGTACATACTTTTTCTGCCCATCATGACTTTTCTCCTTTTCTACATTTAAGAATAGTTTTCTTTGTTCCGCGCGCGTAGCTGCGCCTCCTGCGCGGAGCGCTTTTATTCTATAGGATCAATACTTTTATACCTTAATGCAGCAAGGTCTCTCCTATAGAATAAAAAAAGTTTGGGTGAGATATCATACCTCATCCAAACTTCTTTGTTTTGTCCCTGTCTTTATTTTCTTATCTCTATATTCGATGATTAAAAATCACCGAATATAGATGCCTCCGGCGGATGCACACTCACACGAAGTGGTATTTTGCCGCAAAGCGACCGTGCTCGGTGCAGACGGCGAATTAATCGCCGTCTATATATCTATTTTTTATAATTAACATATTACCATAATATCCACATAATAGTAAATACCCAACATAATCAATATTCGTCAATTCCCGCTCAGTTTCCTCATATCTTTCAAAATACGAACTGTATCAACAACATATAGGCAATCGTCCCTCCTGCAATCGAAAGCAGCATCTGGCGCTTCCATATATGTAGAATAATAACAAGGGCCGTACTGATTAACTCCGGAATTCCCCTGCTTCCTGTTAAAAAGCTAGTATCTTTGAAACAGTAAATAACCAGAAGTCCTAGTGCTGCTGAGGGAAGCATCTTACCCAAATATTTAATATATGCCGGAGTCGGCTTATCTGCCGGAAATAATATAAATGGAAGAAAACGTGTTATCACTGTTCCTAAAATAACCGCTCCTATTGTAATTATCTGCTGTGTTAACGTCATACTATTCGCCACCTCCCATTCTCTCCAAGGGTTTTCTCATAATGGTAAGGCAGAACAAAATCATAAGCATTGCCGGAATAATAAAATTCTCCCTGCCAAATATCACAAGGCTCAGCACTGTAATACCAAGGCCGATAAGCGCACTGTAATGAACGGTTTCTTTCATCCATTGTTCCAGGAATATCACAACAAAAAGAGCTGTCATCACAAAACTGATCCCCTCAGTACTAAACCGTACGAACGGCCCTAAGAAAGCGCCCAACGCAGCTCCGCAAACCCAATAAATATGATTTAACAGCGTCACAAAGAACATAAACCATCCCTTATCCACACCTTCCGGTATATTGGTCGTGCAATTAATGGAAAATGACTCATCACACATACCAAAGATTAAGTAATACTTTTTGCGTCCTGTCCCGTTATACTTGTCCAGCATAGAAATACCATAGAATAAATGGCGCGCATTCACCATTAATGTTAAAAGGAAAGCTCCGAGAGGGTCAAACATACCAAGTAATAAATTAACCGTCACAAATTCCATAGAACCTGCAAAAATCGTAGCTCCCATAAGAATAGGATATATTGCAGGGAATCCCGACGCATTCATATAAATTCCATAGGCTATACCGAGGAAAACAAATCCTGCCAAAATAGGTACCGTATAAGGAAAAGCTACTATAAATGCTTGCCTTATCTTATTTTCTCGTGTCATTTTAATTATTACACCTTTCTTATCAGTCCGTGCTGCCTCATCTATAATTTGTATTACATCAGACTTATTTTTATATTACAACCTCTTATATTGAGCTGTATTGAGGAAAATCCGGTTAAACTACACCCCAAATATTATACATGAATTTCCTGCCATGTCCAACACTTGGGGTGTAGTTTGAAAACTTTATTTATTTTCCTTTTTTCTTAATCTGTTTAAAAACCTTGCAAATAAGCGGATTTCCACTTATTTGCAAGGCTCTCATTTTATATTATTAAACAATGCCTTGCGCAGTCATTGCCTCTGCAACTTTCAAGAAACCTGCAATGTTCGCACCTGCAACATAGTTGCCTTCCATTCCATATTTCTTGGATGCTGTATCTAGGTTATGGAAGATATTTACCATAATGCGCTTTAACCTTTCATCCACCTCTTCGAAAGTCCAGCTAAGTCTTTCGCTGTTCTGGCTCATTTCAAGTGCCGAAGTCGCTACACCGCCTGCGTTAGATGCCTTACCCGGGCAGAACAACACCTTATTCTCTTGAAGATATTCAGTCGCTTCCAAAGTAGTAGGCATATTAGCACCTTCTGCTACTGCAAAGCAGCCATTAGCCACAAGTGCTTTCGCATCATCGAGATCAAGCTCGTTTTGTGTTGCACAAGGAAGGGCAATATCGCATTTTACACTCCATACTCCTGTTCCTTCATGGTACTGAGCACTAGGTCTTGCTGCCGCATATTCTGTAAGTCTGGCGCGTTTTACTTCCTTTATCTCTTTTAAGAGCGCAATGTCGATTCCTTCTGAATCATAGATCCAACCGTTGGAGTCGGAACAGGTCACAGGCTTGCCGCCAAGCTGCTGTGCTTTTTCAATAGCATAAATAGCTACGTTACCCGCACCTGAGACTGCAATTATTTTATCTTTGATATCTTTACCGTTGCATTTTAACATTTCTTCTGTTAAATATAATAAACCGTACCCAGTTGCCTGCATTCTTCCTAGGGAACCTCCATAAGTAAGACCTTTTCCGGTAAGAACTCCTTCATAAACATTACGAATTCGCTTATATTGTCCATACATATAGCCGATTTCTCTTGCGCCTACACCGATATCACCTGCCGGTACGTCCGTATCTGCACCGATGTGTCTATAAAGTTCTGTCATGAAGCTTTGGCAAAATGCCATAACTTCTCTGTCTGATTTTCCTTTGGGGTCGAAATCCGTACCGCCTTTACCGCCGCCAATTGGAAGTCCTGTCAAAGAGTTCTTAAATATTTGTTCGAATCCCAAAAATTTAATAATACCAAGATTTACAGAAGGATGAAAGCGAAGACCACCCTTATATGGGCCGATAGAGCTGTTAAACTGTACACGGAAGCCATTATTCACCTGAACCTGTCCTTTGTCATCTACCCATGGAATACGGAACATCACAATTCTTTCAGGAGTAACGAGACGCTCCAATAACGCGTTCTTCTTATATACCTCTTCATTCGCTTCGATCACTACACGAAGAGATTCCAACACCTCTTTTACTGCCTGAATGAACTCCGGTTGTGCCGGGTTCTTCGCAACCACCAAGTCAAATACCTCATCAACATATGACATATCCATGTCCTCCTTTAGTTTGAATGTATAGCTTTTGTTCCGCGCACGTAACTGCGCATCCTTTGTCCGTAGGGCTTTATGTATTAGTAATTTCCTAATACATAAAAAGCACATAAGAACAATCTTATGTGCTGAGACACCTTTGTCCACGTATTATTATATAATGTCATTTCTGATTTCACAACCCACTTTAGAGAATTAAACTGTAAAAGTTTTTAGAGTTTGATACATCTTTTTTTATACACTTTGTACAATAATACTTGTATACATTATAAATACTTCTTTAATCTCTCGATATTCTTCTCTTCAAAATCCATTAATTCCTTCGCAATTTCCAAGGAAACATTCTCCGCATGCTCATGATGGTTCAAATGTTTATACATATCCGTAATCCCTCTATTACTTCCCTGAATCATCATTTCTGCAATATGGCTGGTGCTCGTATTAAGCAATGTATTGGAATGAATTCCGCCTACGAGCATCATCTGACTAATATTGTTCGTACGGTAAGGTTCCGCTTTTCCTTCCAGAATTTTATCCAATGCTTTATTATGAATTTCAGAGTACTTGAGAGCTTGTTTGGATAGTTGCAGGGCAAGATCATCATCTGTCACCTTGCTGCTCATCGTGTCAATGGCTTTTATCGCCATTTCCGTATTCTTCTGCACTCCCCGTAAAATTTCCGCATCATCCTTTTTCATTGTGATCCACCTCCTCTAATAAAACAAAAGTGTGCTTCGCCCACTCTCGCAACCTAAACTTTAGCTGCACAGCTTTTGCTTGGCGCGCGCAGCTGCGCATCTATTTCATGTAATAGAAGCACTTTTCTATTACATAAAAAGGTGTAAGCATAGTTTTCTATACTCACACCTTATCTTTCTCTTCATAGAAAGTATTTACTTTTTCTCACATTTTATTCATCAATCGAACTTGATTCATAATTTGACTTTTACTCAAATGGAAATTTAATGCCCCATTCATATCTAAGGTTATCCATTAGTTTCATAATACGAATCGTTTCTTCGTGAGGCATCTGAAGACACTCAATCTCCCCATTTTGTAATGCCTTTATGCATGCTTCCACTTCATATTCATAACCCGATATTTGTTTCGGACGATTATATTTTTCCACTTTCTCATAATTAGTATTATAGACAGTTACACTCTCAAAATTATTAATATTCTCAACAACCAAGAAGCCTTTTGTTCCATGAATAATACCTTTTCTATCGCTTAAGGATAACATAGAACTGTTCAGTACTGCCATTTTTCCGTCTTCAAACAGCATCGTAATGCTATTTTGTTCATCCACACCGCTTTTCGTGTAGGTGCAGACAGAAGATACTTTCTTAACTTCCGTTCCGAATATCATAGATGCAAAATTAATGGTATATACGCCAACATCCAATAGTGCACCGCCTGCAAGAGCAGGATCGGTAAGACGGGATACCCCGTTAATCACATAACCAAGATTAGCAGTCAGCATGGTCGGCACTCCGATAACTCCACTGCTTAATACATCCTTTATCGTCTGAAGCATCGGCATATATCTTGTCCACATAGCCTCTGCAATCAGAACATTCTTTTCCCTTGCAAAAGAAATCAACGCTTCTGCCTGTGCTGCATTGGCAGTGAATGCCTTCTCACAAAGTACCGCTTTTCCGTTCTCAATACATAATCTGGCATTTTCATAATGCTCGGAATGAGGTGTTGCAATATAGATTAAATCTACCTTCTTATCCTGAACCAGTTCTTCATAGGAGCCGTAAGCCTTCTTACATCCATATTTTTTGGCGAATTCATCCGCCTTTTCTTTATTTCTGGAGGCAACTGCATAGCATTTCACGCCTTTCATTTTATTCAGCGTATTTGCCATCACTCCACCGATGTTACCAGCACCCATAATCGCTACATTTATCTTACTGTTCATCATTTTCAGCACCACCCTTTCCCTCAATATGTCTATTCTACATAATCGGATTTCACATAAGCTGTCTGATCCTTATATTTCACCTTAGTCCAACCGTCGGCCTGCTTCATAATGAGCTCCAACTTTTCACCAACATATACAAGTCCCAACTTCTCACCGGTCTCACTGGCCGATTTTCTGACATTAACATTCTCAATTACTGTTACTGTTTTGCCGTCACCAGCCGGAGTTGTCTGGGAAGGAGTCTCTTCATTGCTCGTTTCCGCCTCGGAATCAGTCGTATCTTCTACCACTTCCTCCGACACCGTCTCAAGATATTCACTCTTAATGAAAGCATCTTTTCCCTCGAAGGTTATC
Organism: Kineothrix sp. MB12-C1; assembly: GCF_030863805.1. Classification (NCBI taxonomy): domain Bacteria; kingdom Bacillati; phylum Bacillota; class Clostridia; order Lachnospirales; family Lachnospiraceae; genus Kineothrix; species Kineothrix sp. MB12-C1. The sequence goes on along the minus strand of NZ_CP132957.1, from coordinate 3,444,127 downwards.
TTGCTCCAACCATTTCCTCTTTCTTCAAGCAAAGTAAATTCTTCTCCGGATTCTGCCTTTCCAAGCTTATCCGCAGTCTCACTGTCGGAACTACGAACATTAACCACTTCCTTGGCACGTACCTTCTTGACCACGTTCGATTCTGTTTCCTCTGCCTGCACTTGTTCCGTTTCCTCTGCCGCCTCAGATTCTCCGCCTTCTCCTGCCGCTTCACTTTCTTCTGCTGCTTCACTTTCTGCTGCAGCCGCTTCCGCCCTTGCCAAAGCTTCTCCTACAGAAACATCGATTCTCTTTGCTAAATCAGCAAGAAAAGCATTCAATTCTTCATCGCTTTCCAAAAGTTCATTGTATTCAACAGCTACCTTGTTGTTCAGATCCACCACATCATCTTGCAAAGAAATGTCACGTATATAATTGGTAATAACAGAATTATCTTCTCCTGCATTCACATAGCTATTGCCATTCTCATCGGTACAGATATAGAATGCCTGCATCCCCGGCACGAGTTGGTCATATTCGGTGAACTTTACCTTCGAATATACATATGCCAAATAAGAACCCTCCACAGGGCCAAGCTTCGTATATACATCGAGCTCCGGATAAGAATCAATATATTTACTCATTTCTTGAATTCTTATTTTCTCTGTATCATCCACAAATGAATTGATAGAAGAAATCGTGTCAGTATCTCCTTCTGCCAATGCCCCATAATAACGGCTTATAAGCTCATTTACCGCCGGATATGCATTTTCCTCCAATAGAAGTTCCGGAATCGTCTCTTCACTTTCCTCAGCTATTCCTACCGTATTCGCCACCTCTGTGCTCTCTGTAAGCTGAGCTTCCTCTTCAGCGGCTGCCTTTCTATTGGCATTGATTGCAATTGCAACCGTAAATAACACACATACTAATAGAATAACCGGCATTACAATCTTGTTATTCTCCGATATCCAATCTTTTATATCTTCCAATTTGTCTTTTATGCTGTTGTTCATAGATGACTTTCTATGCCTACTCATAAAATAAATGATCCTTTCTGCCTTTTCTTTTCCCCGTTTTTCTTTCCTCTCTATCACTTTATCATTTGTTATATAATTTTATCAATTATTTCAGAGTGATGTAATGCACCCGGCAGGAATCGAACCTGCATTAAAGGCGTCGGAGGCCTCCGTTCTATCCATTAGACTACGGGTGCATAAAGTGAGATTACGTATGAAACTGATAATATATTACAAATTTGTTACATCACTCTGATATAATATCATAACAGCTTCGTATTGTCTAGTGTACTTTTTATGAACACATTGAATAGGAAAAAATTGGATTTTAATATAATTTTTTTATATTATTGTTCTTTCTTGAGTAATAATATAAGGCATCGGTCAACACATCTTCCGGTTCTACCTGCGTATCATTAATCTCACAAACCATCCGCCACAGCTCGTATGCTATCTGTTTCCCGTCATCCGGTATTAAGATCACTTCATGAATAGAACTCGGCAGAATGAATAAATCGCTGGAAATCTGTGCGGAAAAGTCTTTCAGCGTACTATCATATATCATAGCAATTGCTCCAAAAAGCTTACTCTCATTACCCATAACGAACATTTTGCCACTGCTATCGTATTCCGTTACTGAAGAAAATAATTGTTCCGCCGCATTTTCGAACCATTCTTCATCCGGCATAAGGTTCTCTTCCACAATCTTACCCGTAGAAAACTCTTTTTTTAAATCCTCTGAAAAGATTTCCCTCATCATTCGTTCTATAGGAATAATACGAGGAGGAAGTAGTTTTTTAGTATTTCTCTTTGCATCCTTATATAATACTTCTTGCGTTATTCCCCATATTCCAAGATGATTATTATAAATTAAAATTGTTGCATTATTCAGTTCTTTCTCCGATATATTACAATAAAATACAATTGCCATATCAAGAAATCGAATATGCGGAACTTCTTCTAAAATCTTCCTATTTCTTTCATATCCTATTACTTTATATGCTACCATGCTTTTCATCTTTCCATAGTCCAGAAAAAAGCTCATATCCAGATTACCTTGAAACCGGCTTTCTTTATAAATGAGATGAATTTCTTCTATAATGTCTTTAAATTCTCTTCCCTCCTTATAATCTTTATAGAATTCATCCAGATAAATATTCGGAGAAATATTCCTATCTTCTCTCGCTATTACTACACTATTTAAAACGACTCCATTATTCTTAGTAATCTGGTTGATACTAATAGCTGCTGCCTCTCCCAGAGAAACCTCTAATTCCTTTTTCACACCTTTACAAAATTCTATCATTTCCATATGTAACCCTCTTTCTTCCCAATTTTTAGATTGTGCTTTTAACCGGACACTAATTTTACCCGGTATCGTCAACTACTATTTTTTACTCTTATTTCGTATTTCGTGCGAGCAGTGTCATTCACGGCAATTTTCATTTTTATGAGCTGCGCATACTGCACGGAGTGCTTTTATTCTATGGGATTAGCACCTCTGCACCTTAATGTACCAAGGTCTTTCCTATAGAATAAAAAAAGACAACGAGAATTCATCTTCTCATTGTCTTATAAGCTTAAATGATAGCAATACCTATACTCTGGAGAGGTAATCTCCTGTTCTGGTATCGATTTTGATTACATCGTTCTGTTCTACGAATAGAGGAACGTATACGGTTGCTCCGGTCTCCACGATAGCTGGTTTCGTTGCTCCCGTTGCGGTATCTCCCTTGAATCCGGGTTCAGTTTCTGTAATCTCCAGTTCTACAAACAGAGGGGGTTCCACATCAAATACGTTTCCATTGTGGGAACATACTTTTACCATTTCATTCTCTTTTACGAACTTAAGAGCGTCTCCAATCGCCTCCTCATTGAGGGCAATCTGCTCATAGGTTGCAACGTCCATAAAGTGGAATAAATCTCCATCTGAATATAAATACTGCATATCTTTTCTATCGATACGTGCCTGCGGGAATTTCTCTGTAGGTCTGAAGGTCTTTTCGATTACACCTCCACTTCTAATATTTCTCAGCTTAGTTCTTACGAACGCCGCTCCTTTACCCGGTTTTACATGCTGGAACTCAATAATCTGGTAAATATTATTATCTAACTCAATAGTAATACCATTTCTGAAATCACCTGCAGAAATCATAAAATATTCCTCCTAAAATTTTCACGTTATAATTCTATAACAGTTTATACTAAAAGCCATCATTTTTCAACTGTTTTTTCCAAAAGACAGAAATCAATCGCCTCCAAATAACCGTCCAACCCATGTCCATATATCTGTTTGTCACAAACAGGAGCTGTTACGGATACTTTCCGAAACTCTTCTCTTTTTGTAATATCAGAAATATGTATTTCCACTTTTGGTACAGTTATACTTGCCAAGGCATCTCTTATCGCATAACTATAGTGAGTATAGGCACCGGGATTAATAATAATTCCCTCCGTTTCATCGAAATAAGAGTCTTGAATACGGTCAATAATCGCCCCTTCATGATTGCTTTGGAATACTTCTATCCTACATCCGGTCTCTTCCCCCTTCTTCGCAATCATCTCCAAAAGACCATTATAGTCCTTCGTTCCATAAACACTTTTTTCCCTGATACCGAGAAAATTAATATTCGGCCCATTAATTACAAGCAGGTTCATCGCTTCTTTCCTCCATTTTCTCCACAACTTCCGATAAAATAACATCAAAGCTCTTCTCATCCACATCGATAACAATATCCGCAATGCTTTCATATATCGGTGTTCTCTTTTCCAGAAGCTCTTGTACCCTTTGTTCAGGATTCTCCCCTTGCAAAAGAGGGCGGCTCATATCTCCGGACAGCCTCTCACATACGGTCTTAGCTGTTACCCTAAGATAAATGACCAAGCCCAATTGTTTAAGAAGTTCCTGATTCTCACTCCTTATCGGAAGGCCACCTCCTACCGATATAATCTGCCCCTCCGGCTCCTGTAGAAGTTTCTGCAGACATTCAGTCTCCATCTGACGAAAGGTTCCCTCTCCATATCTTTCAAATATCTCCGCCACTGTTTGCTCATTCAGGCGTTCAATCATCTTATCCGTGTCTGTCATCGCCTTTTTCAAAAGATAGGATAGGCGGACACCTACGCTCGTCTTACCACAACCCATAAAACCAATTAAAATTATATTATTTCTCATTCTTCAATTCCCATTGCCTCTTTCATCTTCCCGTACACTAACAATGCATCCTCTTCTTCCACCGTAATATTATTCCACAGTTCATATGCAATTACACCCTGATACAACAACATTTTCAGTCCATGAAAAGCCTGTCCGCCAGCTTCTTTTACAAGCATCATGAACTTTGTATTGGCCGGCTTATAAATCAAATCAAAGCCGGTATGTATTTTTTCATAAAAATCCTTATCCGTAATTACTGCATCTTCCACATCAGGATACAACCCCACACTGGTCGCCTGAATAGCAAGATACTTCTTTTCACCTGGCAGTTTATCATAATCTGCTATTTTCATGGGCTTTATAATATCGACTCCAAGCACCTGATTCACTTCCGAGGCCACAAGCTCTGCCTTATGAAGTGTACGGTTCAATAAGTAAACACTTCCTGCTCCCTTTATGGCACACATATATGCCACAGCCCGAGCAGCCCCACCTGCTCCGAGAATTATGATATCTTCTCCTTCTATCACAATATTTTCACTGCACATGGCCCGGTAAAGCCCCATCATATCAGTATTATAACCCCGGAATCCTGTCTCCGTCCGCACCAAAGTATTCACTGCACCAATCTTCTGTGCCATCTCATCTATGCCGGTAAGAGAATCAATTACCTCACTCTTATAAGGCACCGTCACATTCAATCCGAACATATTAAGTGCATAGGCTCCTTCCACCGCGGCCTTTAAACCTCCTTTTTCCACACGCAAAGGGACATATACCAGATTCCTCCCTTCCCTCTGCGCTAAGGTATTATGAATCACGGGTGACATCGTATGTTCCACCGGATTACCGATCAATCCGCAAGTCTTTGTATATCCATCTATTTGTCTCATCGCCGTTACTTTCTCCTTACTTCCTATATCTGTTATAGAAAAATAAAACAATCTTCTCCAAATAACGTTTTAAAACAATTTGTATCTCCTCTTTCGGATGAATCGGCTTTACCAGATAAGTTCTTAGTCCCACTCTATTTGCCCCCCAGATATCCGTGAAAATCTGATCTCCTACAAAAAGTGTATTCTCTTTCTTCGTATTCATCCGCTCCATCGCTTTTTTGTAATTACCCACGGACGGCTTGCCCGCCTTATAAATATATTCTGCACCCACTACATCATTAAATGATTTTACTCTGGGTTCCTTATTATTGGATAAAAGCATCACACGATAACCAATTGCTCTCAGATACGCAATGAACTCCTTGCTTTTTTCATCTGCAGGAGCCCCGTGAGGTACGAGCGTATTATCAATATCAAAGATAATTCCCCGACAGCCGTTATCGTATAGTTTCTTAAAATCAATCTCATAGGCAGACGCCACATACTCATCAGGGTAGAATCTCTTTAACATATTTGTTCCGTCCTCGTAACTGTTCAGTACCCTCACATTTACAAAAGCAAAGATTGCTTTGTGAAAATCCATTAAATCACCTTTGGTGATGGGTTTTTCACTTGCTTTCCCAAGTATTCTTACGGTCAGCGCAGTAAATGCGCAGACCTGCTGAATAGTTACCCTTTCTTTTTTTATCGATTACTGCTTCAGCCTGTCAGCTTCATGGTAACCCTTTATTGTCTCTTCTATCTTAACAAAGGAATCCGCCCGAATCAAGAACAAAAGTGTGCTGCGCCCACTCTCGCGGTTTAAACATTTTACAGCACAGCTTTTGTTCCGCGCGCGTAGCTGCGCATTAATCGGTTCTTTAATAGAAGCACTTTTCTATTAAAGAAAAAAGGCTACCATGCTGAATAAAATCAACATGGTAGCCAATATCTTTACTTTTTCAAAACAACCGTTCCGTCCACTTCGCCGCCAATTTCTAAATCGGGCTTACTGCCCACGAAATATTGGTATTCTTCAAATATCTTATCTCTGCGCATATCCGATATCGCCTTCTGCATATCCAAATTAGCCAAACTGCTTTCACTTCCTATATAATCAAAGGTTTCTTCTTTATTAAAGGTAAGCGATATGTTATCGAAATCAGTAATCGTACGTCTTAAATCCCTGGACTTATCAAGTGTAAGTTCATTCGGAGAGTAGTCGGGGGAATCAGGAGTTTTATTATCGGGCTGTACGCTAATATCTTCTATAACTTTCTTCGGCTGCATCGTTCCTACATCATAGGATCTTGGCATTCCGACAATTTCTGTCATCCTCACAACTCTCACCACCTTTCCTTTTCTATATCTTATGCAACTGTTCAGTACCCCCCGCAGTTATATGCGTTCTTACGGTGAGCGCAGCAAATGCGTAGACCTGCGAACAGTTACTATCTGATGTATCATGTTTCCGCATATATTCTTACTATAATTATCGTACATAATACTAATTTCCTTTAGTCTTCGTAGTACTATTTTACTATTATTTTTACATTTTTTCAATAGCAAATTAAGTAAAATCTAAGATTCTTGTCGAATTCCCGCCGCATATAGCAGTGTTTTCGTATATTCGTGCTGTGGTGAGAAGTATACTTCGTCCACGGTTCCACTCTCCACAATTTCTCCGTGGTTCATAATAATTACACGATCACATATCTGATAAACAATGCGTAAATCATGAGAAATAAAAAGTACAGATAGATTCATATCTCGGTGAAGCTTCATTAAGAGTTCTACCACCTGTGCCTGTATGGTCACATCAAGTGCCGATACGGGCTCGTCCGCAATCAGAAGTTCCGGCTCTAGCATAAGCGCTCCCGCAATAGCAATTCGTTGTCTCTGCCCTCCGGATAACTGACTCGGATAACGCTCAGCAAAACTTTCATCAAGTCCTGTTTTTCTCAACATTTCGTATACCATTTGCCGGCGTTTCTCCTTAGGAATCCCACCTTTTAGCCGCAGAGGCTCCTCTAGTATCCATCCAACCTTTTTAGCCGGATTCAAGGAACTATAAGGGTCCTGAAATACCATCTGAGGACGGAATATCCGTTCGGGATAAACAGAGTGATATACAATTTCCCCACTCTCAGGCTTTAAAATATTAAGAATTGCTTTGGCTAATGTGGATTTCCCGCAACCGCTCTCGCCTACGAGACCCAGAATCTCTCCCCGTTTCATTTCAAAGGAAATATTTTTTAGTACCTCTGCCTTCTTTTTATAAGATACGTTTACATCGCTAACGGCAAGAATATTTTCAGTCTGCATCTTCTTTACTCCTGTTTCTTCATAACAGTTCAGCACCATCACTGTTATGTTTCTTCTCACATTTTGGGATTGCCGCTATCAGTCTTCTCGTATATTCTTCTTTGGGATTATGAAAAATTTCTTCCGCACTTCCCATCTCCACAATATACCCGCCTTGCATTACCACTACTCTTTCACACAGTTGACTCACCAAACTTAAATCATGCGAAATAAATAAGATTGCCATCTTTTTCTCTTTATTTATCTTTTTGAGCAGCTTTACGATCTGTGCCTGTATCGTTACATCCAAAGCCGTAGTCGGTTCATCCGCTACTAACAAGCTCGGCTCACAGATAACTGCGCAGGCAAGCATTACTCTTTGCCGCATTCCCCCTGAAAGTTCGTGAGGATACATACGATATACTTTCTCCGGCTCAGCAATTTCCACCTGTGTAAGAATATCTATGGCTGCTTTCCTTCGTTCCTCTTTTGTAAGTTTCGTATGAATATGCAGACTTTCCTCTACTTGCCAGCCAATTCTCTTTACAGGATTCAAAGAGGTCATAGGCTCTTGAAATACCATACCAATCTCATTGCCCTGAAGTCTGCGAAGCTGCACTCGCGGACAGTGAAGTAAATCGATGCCTCCATATAAAATTTGCCCTCGCTTCTCCATATCATGGCGGCTTAAAAGTCCGGCAATCGCCAGGGCGGTCATAGACTTCCCGGAGCCGGACTCTCCTACAATACCGACAATCTCCCCTTCCTCTACGGTCAAGTTGAAGTCATATACAACAGTCTCGGGAATGAGATGGTCGTGAAATTCTATATGCAAATCTTTTACTTCCAGTAGTGGAGCTCTTCTTTCCGTCATTCCTTCTCTCCGATTCCTTCGCCAAGCAAGCTAAAACCAAGCACCATAAGTATAATCACAAGCCCGGGAAATACCGCATATGCAGGCGCTGTAAATAAGTAGGACTGAGCCTCCGACAACATACGCCCAAGACTCGCTTCCGGGGGCTGCACGCCGATTCCCAGATAACTCATACCCGCCTCTGCAAGCACCGCATTGTTAAATCCAATCATAACGGCCGAAAGCAATACCGGCATAACATTAGGCAAGATATGCACGAACATAATCCGCAAATCCCCTGCTCCTTGCAGCTTCGCACTTTTCACATAATCCATATTCCGGTGCTTCAGGAACTCTCCCCGCACAATACGGGCGAAGCTGGGAATAAACGCAATGCCAAGTGCTGCAATCACATTATTTTTCCCCGGTCCCAGAATACTGATGAAGACAAGAGCAAGCAATAAGCTGGGAAAAGCGAAAATAGCATCGTTGATCCTCATAAGGATATCATCCAAAATACCCCCATAATATCCTGTAACAGTCCCTAAAAGCACGCCGCAGACCGTACCGATAAGAACAGTCCATAATGCGACGAAAAATGTAGTGGCACTGCCTTGCAGCACGCGGCTAAATACATCTCTTCCGAAATTATCCGCCCCCATCCAATGTTTCCACGAAATCCCTGCAAACTTTGCCGTTGCATCCATAGCGTTGGGATCATAAGGTGTATAAAAAAAGCCGATGACAATAAAAAAAAGCATCATTCCAGTCAGAGTACTTCCGGCTATCAAGTTGTAATTCTTCTTTTTTCTCCTCATAATTGTCGTTTCGAACCTTTATCCTATCCGTTACCGCTCAGCCTTCTGCTTCGCGGTGTTGATGATTGAACTGTTACTCTTATTCCTCCGCAGATATTCTCGGATCTATCAATCGATAAACAATATCTACCAGTAGATTGATGACAACTACAATAAATGCAATACAGATAATAATCGCTTCCACCACCGGATAATCCCGATTGGAAATAGACGTCAGCAGAATCCTTCCTAAGCCGGGAATACTGAATACCTGCTCGATAATAATACTTCCTGCCACCATATCCGCAAGCGCCATCCCTAAAAATGTAATAACCGGAATAACTGCATTTTTTAAAATATGGCTATAGAATACTTGATTACTCCTGTTTCCCCTGCTGAAAGCTGTTCTTACATAATCCTTTTTCACTTCTCCGATTACAGAGCTTCTAAGAAGCTTAACTGCCATCGCCATCTTCGGCAGGGCAATCGCAAGTGCGGGGAAGAACATATAGCCGATAAATTGTCCAAAGTCATCCTTATAGGACACATAACCGCCCGGGGTAAACCATCTGAAAACTCGTCCAAATAAAAAAGTAATAAGGATTCCGGCAAAAAAAGGAGGAATCGCCATCATCACTTGGTTCAATATATAAATAACCCTATCTGCCAAACCGCCTTCATGCTTCGCCGTGTATATCCCAAGCGGTACTGCAAGCAATAACATCATAAGAAATGCCAATCCGCTCAAAGCGAGTGTGACCGGTATCTTATCTGCAACCATGGCAGTCACAGGTATATGATAACTATAGGAAATTCCCATATCTCCTTTTAAGAATGAAGTCGCCCATCTGAAATATTGGGTAAAAAACGGAGCATTTAATCCCAACTCTTCCCGAAGCGCCTCCACCTTTTCAGGGGTGGCTTCCGTTCCAAGCATGGAAGTAACCGGGTCACCCGACATAATAAAAAAGGATAGGAAAACAAAAAAGGAAACGGCAATCAAGGTAGCTGCCATCATAATGAGCTTTTTCCCGATATATTTCATTCCTTTCTTCCTCCTATCCTTCAAACTCGGGATTCCCGGCGCATCGTGCCGGGAACACCTGGCGGAATATCATCTGTGAGCAGTAACATTACTTATCTTCCACAATATATAGCTTAGAGAAATCCTGCACATAAAGCGGATAGAAGGTGTAGCCTGCGAACTTCTTATTAATGGCTACAAACTCCGGCAAATCCTGAATATAAACATTCGCCGCCTCTTGCGCCAGTATACGTTGGCACTCTTTATAATACTGTGTCTTTTCCTCATCATCAACGCTGTCCATCGCTGCCTGCAAAGCAGCATCATATTCCGCATTGCCGAAGTTGATAAAGTTATTGGACGCAGAGGAGTCGAAACGCTCTAATAGCGCTCGTGCCGTTAAGCTGGAGGCATCTACACCTATCACTGTTGATTCGTAATTTCTTCCTGCATATACATCGCTTAACCAGCTATCCCACTCGATTAACTGAATCTCTGCATTGACTCCAATCGCCTTGAATTCTTCCACAAGAACCTGGGCTGTGTCCACATGCTGCTGATAATTGGATGGTACTGTAATCGTAAAGGAAAAACCATCCGGATATCCTGCTTCGGCAAGAAGTGCTTTCGCCTTTTCAACATCTTTAGAATAAGTATCCTTCAATTCTTCCACATAATACTTCTCAAAAGTCGGAAACATACTGCTTCCGATTTCTGTTCCTTTTCCATCCGATACAAAGTCCATAATTTCCTGCGGATCAACAGCATAACAAAGAGCCTGTCTTACCCTCACATCTTGAAAAGGTTCCGCTGCATTATTCAAATACAGAGCTTGTACCAGGTTCATCGTTCCTTCTAATACATTGAACTCATCCGACAGTTCTGCCGCCTGCGTCGCTGTTATGCGGGCAATCATATCTACAGATCCCCCCTCCAAATCCATAACATAAGAATCCGCACTAGAACGTACTTTTAAAATTACATTCTTAATATGTGCACCTTCACCCCAATACTCATCATATTGTTCCATAATAAAGTTCTCTTGAGGAGATCTGGAAACGTATTTGTATGGCCCCGTTCCTATTGGATTCGTATCGGGACTTTCATTGGATGCCGGAATAATTGCTGCCGTCACATTTGCCAAAAATACCGCAAACTCTGTATCAGCTTCCTTCAATACGATTTCTACCGTTTCTTCATCCAGAATGTTCACGCTCTCTATATTAGAAAACGCCGCTATCAGTGGTTCTCCGTTACTGGTATCGGCGCATTTATCAATCGAATACTTAATATCCTCCACCGTAACCGGGCTTCCATCGTGAAATTTAATTCCTTTTCTCAGAGTAAATGTGTACACTTTACCATCATCCGAGGGGTGATAATCACTAGCTACAGCGGGAATAATATTACCGTTCTCATCTGGTTTCACCAGACCTTCAAACATATTGAAAAATACCTCTTTAGTTCCTGCCGCCACTGCCTTATGGGGGTCAAGACTATCCTCAATGTCCTGAAGTATTCCAATCGTAATCTTAGAAGAATTCTCGCCTGCCTTATCACCTGAACATCCGCTCAGTGCAATAGTCAGTGTTGTTAACATAAACACTGAAAAAAACTTTGTTATTCCTTTACTTTTCATGTGTTTCGGTTCCTTCCTTTTCTTCGTCTATATTTAATTGTCGTTTTATTGTATAAAATTTTTTTTCAAAATGCAAGTATTAAATATCGTACAATCCTATAAAAGAACAAAAGTGTGCTTACCCACTCCCGCAGCTGAAAGCTTTGGCCGCACAGCTTTTGTTCCGCGCGCGTAGCTGCGCATCCTGCACAGAGTGCTTTTATTCTATAGGATTAACACTTTTATACTTTAATGTAACAAGACTTTTCCTATAGAATAAAAAATATCTGCATCAGAATATCATTCCAATGCAGATAATTTTCATCTCATCATCAAAACCACTGTTATTTATCAAGAACCTTTTTCAGTTCATCCATAAAAGTATTAATATCCTTAAATTCTCTGTACACCGAGGCAAATCTCACATAAGCAACTGCATCCAGATTTTTCAGCTTATTCATAACCAGCTCTCCGACAACCTGGCTGGGAATTTCCTTCTCTTCCATATTGAAAATATCCGTCTCGACTCCATCTACCAATTGGTTGATTTCATTCGCACTAACAGGACGCTTATGACATGCCCGAAGCACACCAGCTTCTATCTTAGAACGATCATAGGTCTCTCTGTTGTTATCTTTCTTAATAATAATAAGCGGAATCGTCTCAATCTTCTCATAAGTGGTAAAACGCTTGCCACACTCATCGCATACACGACGGCGTCTTATGGAATTATTATCTTCCGCCGGTCTTGAGTCGATAACCCGCGTATTTTCATGACCACAAAAAGGACATTTCATAAATAAACCCCTCCGCTTTCTATCTATATCATGGGGACAAAATACCTTTTGACCCCAACATCAATGATATCATTATATTCAAAATAACAATTTATGTCAACTGAGCAATACTTATGAGTCCGATGCCGTGAAAAAGGGTACACGACGCGGTCTGAACAGTAACATACTTAATACCTATTTCCTCTTGCTTGGAGATTCTATATGCATCTCACACCATTGCTCCAAGATACAATCTTCACAATGGCTTTTTCGCGCCGTACATATACTTCTTCCGAGGTAGATTAGCTGGAAGTTAATACGATTCCAATGCTCCTTGGGCAGAGCTTTCATCAACTCCTTCTCCACTTCCAGCGGATTCTTTCCTACCGCCCATCCCAGACGTTTCGCAATGCGAAATACATGTGTATCCACCGTCACTCCCGGTATCTCATAGAAATCTGCCAGAAACAGAGTGGCAGTCTTCCTCCCCACTCCTGCTAAATGAGTCAATTCTTCTATCGTTACAGGTACCTTGCCCCCATGCTGCTCTATCAACTGACGACAACACTTCTGCATATTTTTCGCCTTTACTTTATAAAGTCCGACACTTTTGATTGACTGCTCAATCATTTCTAACGGTGCCTCAGCTATCGCCTCTATTCCCGGAAATGTTCTCCACAACTCCGGAAGCGTTTCCTCTACCTGCTTATCCGTACTTTGTGCGCTAAGCATAATTGCAATCAGAAGCTGCCAATCCTTCTCATGAAAAAACCCGTCTTTGGTTACTCCATATTCTTTATCCAATACTTCTAATATTTGCTTTGTCTTTTGTTTGGTCATCTAAGTTCCCATACCTCTTCCTTATAAATAAAACTATCAAGAATATCATTGATTATAGCATTGCAATAAGAAAAATGAAACCGGATCGGGATAAAATCATAATTTTTAATAATTTCACGCGATGCCTTACACTTTACAGCAATATTGTGTCGAGATATAATAATTCTTGTAAAAGGGGAAGAGACAGTGACTGAGTGCTTAGGCTTCAGTCACTGTCTCGTTTTATTAGGAAAGACCTTGCTACATTAAAATATAAAAGTATTGCTCCTATAGAATAAAAGCACTCCGTGCAGGATGCACAGTTCGCTAAAATGAAAATTGCAGTAAACGGCACTGTTCTGAAATATACATACAAAAATGCTGCACACTTGACAATCAGAAAATATATGTATATGCTTAATACATAACCGTTTCGGTAGGTGAGGCTACCGCAGGGATACGGATTGCTGCCGCGAAGTGGTGGAGACACCATGAGAAGGCCAACAGTCTATGTCGAACTTAAGGCATAGAATAGTGCAATAACATTGCCCTGCGAAGTTAAAGCTTGAACGATGACGTATAGAACTGTTTCCTATATATTTGGAACTTTATTCTTTGCCATCGTTTATGCGTTGGCTTTTTTTTATTCTATAGGGAGGTGAGGAAATGGATAGTAGTCATAGTCAAAAATATCGATCAAATGATGGATATTGTAAAAATGCGCCTATATCATCAGGTGTGCTGTTGCTATGCATTCATTCCCACCGCAACATGCGTATAAACTGTTGATATAAAGTCATTGTATGCATTTTTATGCCATCGTTTGGATTGTTCTTTCCATACGGTGGCTTTTTTTATGTAATAGGAAAGTGCTCCTATTACATAAAAGTGGATGCGCAACTACGCGTACAGAGCATAAGTAAAATTTTCCTAATAAAGGAGGTGAGGACAGAATGGAACCTGAAGGTAAATGCAGCCCTGATCCTAACGGGTGGCACCAAATAAAGAAGCAGAATGGCCGTCGGTCCCATTCTGTCTTATGAAGGCAATATAATACCCCGTTATGACATGGGCTGTACTTCTAAGTAATTAAAAATATCAAAATGGAGGTACAAACCAATGCAGAAAATGAAAAACAATAAAGTAACAAACCGTAAGACGACTGTCGATACCGCATATCGTAATGAAATCAATCATAGATTACATCTTGCAGTCACGAAAGACAGCGATGCTTTACTTCAAAAGCTGGGAACTACGATGAACGGATTAAACCAAACCCTTGTAGAGGAATCTCGTATCAAATATGGTGATAACAATATTAGCCATGGAAAAAAGGCATCTCTTATTCGAAGACTTGGAGAAGCTTTTATCAATCCGTTTACCGCTATCCTATTCATACTGGCTCTGGTATCACTTTTCACTGATATCATCTTAGCTGAATCCGGGGCCGAAACACCTACAACAGTTATTATCATTATGACGATGGTAATAAGTTCAGGCTTTCTACGCTTCATACAGGAAACCAAAAGTGGTAATGCCACTGAAAAGCTACTGAAAATGATAAAAACTACAACTAACGTAGAACGCCCGGAAACCGGCACCGCCGAAATTCCTCTCGAGGATATTGTGGTGGGCGATATCGTGCATCTTGCTGCGGGTGATATCATTCCTGCCGATATGCGTATTCTTTATGCCAAAGACTTATTCATCAGCCAATCAGCCTTAACCGGTGAAAGCACCGCCATAGAGAAAACTTACGATGCATATACCGAAAACTATGACACAATAACCGAATCCCCTAACCTTGCCTTCATGGGAAGTAACGTTATCAGCGGTACTGCCAAAGGCGTTATCGTTGCTACAGGTGATGATACTTTATTCGGAGATATGACAAAAAATGTGAGCGAAAAACCGATACAGACCGGATTCGAGAAAGGAGTGAACTCCATTTCGTGGCTTCTCATCCGATTCATGCTGGTGATGGTTCCAATCGTTCTATTCATTAATGGTTTCACGAAGGGCAATTGGATGGAAGCTGTTCTATTCGCTATTTCCATCGCTGTAGGACTGACCCCAGAAATGCTGCCTATGATTATTACCACCTGCCTTGCTAAAGGCGCTGTTGCCATGTCGAAGGAAAAGACTATAATTAAGAACTTAAACTCCATCCAAAACCTTGGTTCTATGGATATCCTGTGTACCGACAAAACCGGAACACTGACTATGGATAAAGTCGTATTACAATACCATCTCGATATCCATGCCAGGGAGGATAAGCGTGTACTTCGTTATGCATTCCTCAACAGCTATTATCAGACGGGGTTGAAGAATCTTATGGACATTGCCATTATCGAACGGGCACAGGCAGAACAGGAAACGGTTGAGGAATTAAAAGGCCTTACTGATAAGTTTATCAAGGTGGATGAAATCCCTTTTGACTTCGAGCGCCGCCGTATGAGCGTTGTCGTTCAAAACGGCGAACTACTCATGATTACCAAAGGAGCCGTTGAAGAAATATTATCTATTTGCTCCTATATCGAAGATAATAGAACTATCCATCCATTAACCGATAGTATTAAGAAATATATTCTACAAAAAGTGGATGCTTTGAACGAAGATGGAATGCGCGTTATCGCCGTAGCCAAAAAGTCCAATCCCTCTCCTGTAGGCACCTTTAGTGTAGCGGATGAATCCGATATGGTTCTGATAGGCTATCTCGCCTTCCTTGATCCGCCGAAAAAAACAGCCTCCGCTGCAATTCAGGCGCTCAATGAACACGGTGTGGAAGTGAAAATTCTCACCGGTGATAATGAAAAAGTAACCAAGTGTATCTGCCGCCAAGTAGGTATCCCTGTTGACCGCATTTTGCTCGGTTCAGACTTGGATAATATGAGCGATACTAGATTGCGTGAAGAAGCCGAAACAATCAATGTATTCGCTAAGCTGTCCCCGCAACAAAAAGCTCGTGTAATTACTTCTCTTCGGGAAAATGGTCACAGTGTTGGTTACATGGGTGACGGTATCAATGATGCGGCTGCAATGAAAGCATCTGATGTAGGTATCAGCGTAGATACAGCCGTTGATATTGCTAAAGAAAGTGCTGATATCGTTTTATTAGAAAAAGATCTGATGGTATTAGAAAAAGGTATTATTAACGGACGTAAAACCTACGCCAATATGATTAAGTATATTAAAATGACCGCCAGTTCCAACTTCGGCAATATATTCAGCATACTCATTGCCAGCATATTCCTGCCATTTATGCCCATGATGAGTATTCACCTGATTCTACTCAACCTTATTTATGATTTATCCTGTACCGCAATCCCATGGGACAATGTGGATGCAGATTATCTAAAAATACCCCGCAAATGGGACGCATCTAACATCGGAAAATTTATGCTTTGGATCGGCCCTACAAGCTCTGTATTTGATATCACCACCTATTTACTCATGTATTTTATTATTTGTCCCGCAGTATGCGGCGGGCTATATTTCCATCAAATTACTGATCCATCCACAAAAGCACTATTTATTGCAGTATTTCAGGCCGGATGGTTCGTGGAATCTATGTGGACACAGACACTTGTTATTCACATGCTTCGCACACCTCAAATCCCTTTTATTCAGAGCCGCGCTTCTGCTCCTGTAACACTGCTTACCTTCGCCGGTATTGCTATATTAAGCATTATCCCTTTCACCGGATTCGGAACCGCAATCGGTCTGTCTCCCTTGCCTGCTGTTTACTTTGCATGGCTCGTATTGACCATATTCCTATATATGGCCCTTGCTACCATATTTAAAAAAATATTTGTCCATAAGTATGGAGAATTATTGTAAATAAAAAGACAACTTGAATATGAATAAAGTTACCGAGAAAGGCAAAATGGAAAACCTCATACACTATTTCATCAATTGGGTGAGTTTGAATGAATGACATTGGCTGCATAATTGCAGCCAATGGTAAGAATAATAAGAATTGTTTACACTTTTAATCTGATTTTCCCTTTGTCTTTGCCACAATCACTGACACCGTTGAAATCAGATTTTAACGACTAACATAAATTTTTTATATGATGAAGGTTATTATATATTCTATAAATCAAAAAATTTATAGAATTTTAATTGTTATTTTTTTAACAAATGTATTTACAAATACTTTTTTTTCTGTTATATTCATCACATAACCATTATGTTAATTTTTTAACAATTAAAAAGGAGGATATCTATGTCTAATAAATTACAACAACCCACACCAAAGGAACATGTTGATCAATTAGTGAAAAACGCACTAGGTGCACTAAATGACTTTTTATCCCTGGATCAAGAGACAGTTAATAATATAGTTCATGAGATGGTCCTTGCAGGACTCGCAAAGCAGCAAGTACTTGCTAAAATGGCAATAGAAGAAACCGGAAAAGGAATCTACGAAGATAAGATTACAAAAAATATTTTTGCAACAGAATATGTATGGCATTCCATCAAATATCAGAAAACAGTTGGTATTATTGAAGATAATGAAGAAGAAGATTACATGATCGTGGCTGAGCCAGTAGGTATCGTTGCCGGTGTTACTCCTGTTACAAATCCCACCTCCACTACCATGTTCAAATGCTTAACTTGTATAAAGACCAGAAACCCGATTATTTTTGGTTTCCATCCCAGTTCCCAGCAATGCTCCAAGGAAGCTGCAAAAACCTTATATGAGGCAGCTATCAAGGCCGGTGCTCCCAAAAACTGTATACAATGGATTGAATATCCTTCCATCGATGCTACCCGAGAACTAATGAATCATCCCGATGTATCTATGATTCTGGCTACCGGCGGATCAGGAATGGTTAAGCAGGCCTATTCCTGCGGAAAGCCTGCCCTTGGTGTAGGACCCGGTAATGTTCCCTGCTTTATTGAAAAAACCTCAAACTTAAAGCGTGCCGTAAATGATCTGATATTATCCAAATCCTTTGATCACGGTATGATCTGTGCTTCCGAGCAGGCCGTAATTATCGAGGCTCCCGTATATGCTGAAGTTGTGGAGCTGATGAAGAAGGATGGCTGCTACTTCGCAACCAAAGAAGAGATTAAGCTCCTGGAGCCTGTGGTAATTAATAAAGAAACCGGTGCTGTTAATCCTGCCGTCGTTGGAAAGTCACCGTTCGATATTGCGGCACTGGCCGGAATTAGTATTCCTGTAAACACCAAGATTTTATGTACGGAGTTAGATGGAGTTGGTCCGCAGTACCCTCTGTCCAAAGAGAAGCTTTCCCCCGTACTCGCAGTTCTTAAGGCTCAAAATCTGGAGAAGGGTCTCCAGCTTTGCGAGAAGATGATTGAGCTTGGCGGTCTGGGCCATTCCTCTGTCATCCATTCCAATGATGATGATGTCATTAAGACCTTCTCGGCTCGAATGAGAACCGGCCGTATCCTTGTAAACTCACCTTCCACGCATGGTGCAATCGGTGATTTATATAATACAAACATGCCCTCTCTTACCTTAGGCTGCGGCTCTTACGGCGGTAATTCTACTACCCATAACGTATCCGCTGTCGATCTGGTAAACTATAAGCGTGTAGCAAAGAGGAGGAATAATATGCAATGGTTCAAGGTACCCAGTAAGATTTATTTTGAGTCCGGTTCAACCGCATATTTATCAAAAATGCCTAACATCACAAAGGCATTTATTGTAACTGACCCATCTATGACACAATTAGGCTATGTCAGCAAGGTATTATATCAATTAAGAAAGCGTCCTGATTATGTACACAGTGAGATTTTCGATCAAGTTGAGCCTGACCCGAGCCTTGAAACTATCCTAAAGGGCGTAGAAGAAATGAATAAGTTCAAACCCGACGTAATTATTGCATTGGGCGGAGGTTCCGCTATTGATGCAGCTAAGGGTATGTGGTTATTCTATGAAAATCCGACTGCAGATTTCAAGAATATGTCCTTGAAGTTTTTGGATATCCGTAAGCGTACCTATAAATTCCCTACCTTGGGTAAAAAGGCACAGTTCGTAGCAATTCCAACTACTTCCGGAACAGGCTCGGAGGTCACCTCCTTTGCCGTTATTTCTGATAAACAAGAAAATAAGAAATATCCTCTGGCGGATTACGAATTGACACCTGACATTGCAATTATAGATCCTGATTTTGTTATGACAGTTCCCAAGAAATCAACCGCTTGGACCGGTATGGATGTTCTGACTCATGCAATTGAGGCATATATCTCAGTGGTAGCATCCGATTATACCGATGCACTGGCCATTCATGCAATTGATTTAGTCTTCAAGTATTTAAAAGAGTCTTATGACAAGGGTGCACAGAGTCCTATCGCACGCGAGAAGATGCATAATGCTTCAACGATTGCAGGTATGGCATTTACCAATGCTTTCCTCGGAATTAACCATTCCCTGGCTCATAAACTGGGCGGCGAATATCATATTCCTCACGGTTGTGCAAATGCAATTCTATTGCCCCATGTAATACGATACAATGGTGTTGATTGTCCCACTAAGGTTACATCCTTCCCGAAATATGAAAGTTATATTGTAGGTGATAAGATTTTTGAATTGATGAAGAAATTAGGAAGGAATCCGAAAAATAATGCTGAAGCCGTAGAAATGCTGGCAAAAGAAGTGGAAGATCTCAATAAGCATTTGGAAATTCCTAATAACTTAAAGGAATACGGCATCGATGAAAAAGACTTCCTCTTCAAACTCCCGGGACTTGCCGATCTGGCCTTCGGTGACCAATGCACAACAGCGAACCCCAGGCTTCCTCTTGTGTCTGAATTAGAGGATATTTACCTCTTGGCATACTATGGCAAAGGCAATATTCCGGAAAAAGATAAATAAGATACGCCTTATCTATATAATAGCATAAAACAAACAAAGAGAGCGCTTTCCATAACTATGCGCTTTCTTTTCCTTGTTCGCAAGCGGCCACGGTATACCTTCTTCTCCCAGTCCCTTCATAGAACATAGACTGTTTGTTCCTTATGCATAGGCAAAATGAAAACATCATACATTATTTAATCAATTGGGTAAGTTTGAATGAATGATATTGGCTGCAATTATGCAGCCAATCATAGAATAATTAGAATTATTTAAGATTTTAAAGTAATATATTTTTCGTACATTTTCTGGAAGAAAGCGGGATCACTTGCGAGTCTGGATATCTGATCTGACTTTCCATCATCCGTCATACAGCGGATCAATCGCAGCATTTCCTCCTGCTTTTGTTCAAATCCCTCTGTTCGGCCTTCTTCACGGCCTGTCTTTTCTCTCTTTTGGAGTAACTCTTCAAATGTCATATAACGTCCCTCCCATTCTCTATTCCTTTTAATCGCGGTAACCTTAGCATGCAGTTGATCGATTGTTTGGTCCTGCAAATCTGCTGCGCATTTATCCGTACTATTTTCCAGATATTGCAGGAAGTTCTTTAATACCTCTGGAACCTCCTCCACATTTTTCCCCTTCGTATTAAGGAAAATCTTAATGGCACCATCCTCCAACGGAAAGTCACGTTCTCTACAACGATTCTCAAAGGTATAACGATAAAGTCCTTTGTTGAACGGATCGAATGCGCAGATAAAAATAATGTAATTGGG
This sequence comes from Kineothrix sp. MB12-C1, assembly GCF_030863805.1. Lineage (NCBI taxonomy): Bacteria > Bacillati > Bacillota > Clostridia > Lachnospirales > Lachnospiraceae > Kineothrix > Kineothrix sp. MB12-C1. The sequence continues at coordinate 3,423,304 of NZ_CP132957.1, read as the reverse complement.
TTTTAAGTCATCAATACGCTCACCCGGCTTCAAAGAAGCAACATCCATCTGCGCCTGATAATACCGGCTTCTCTTGACGAGGTTGTCTTCCTTTTCATTCTGCATCTCTAAGTTATAGTCCACTTGTACCTCATCACTGGCATACACATCCAAACGTACACTCCGAAAGTCTGTACTATATAAAATACTATGTTCTACCTGAACCTTAACCTTAGAAATAGGCTGTTGTAAAATAATCTCCAATATCATGCGGCAGGTCTCCGCATCCTGCATCGTCACTGCAAATAAAAAGGCATTGCTCAAATCTAGTTCCTGAAAATTCTTCGTCATATATCCTCCTTCGAGATGTATGACGTTGCATCCATTTTGCCTATAAACTCATTATAATCAGACTATTAAGAAATAACAATAGCTTCTCTATTATTAACGTTATTCCATATATACACATTATTTTCCGAATGGATAATAATCAAAAATACCCTGTATAGCATCTGTTATATTCATAACGTCTTCCATTTTCAATTCGGTTAACTTTTTATATCCTCGAATCCGTAAATCCAGTAATTTCATCTGTTCACATAAAGCAATCCCTTGCATATCCATTGCAATAATCGGTATGTGTAATGGATCTTCAGATGCACTTCTCAAAACGGGGCATGCAATAACCTGCTCTGTTCGATTAAAAAATGTTTTACTCACAACCAATATCGGAGTATTGATTCTTTCAACTGAAAGAATATCCCCTTGTGCAATCTCAGTCGTCATATTTTACCATTGTTCCCTTCCTTCCAGCTCTCCCCATGAAAATTCTTCATAAGAACCTATTTTCCCCTGGAATTCTGCAGTTCTCTCCTCTAATGTCTTATGCTTGAATGTCTTAGATAGAATTATACTTCCATCCTTAATCTGAACATCAAGAAACTCATCGACACGAACTCCTATTGTATCTAGCAATTCTTTTGAAAATCTCACACCTTGCCCATTTCCCCAAGCTTTTACCTGTGTTATCATAATTTCGCCTCCTTCCGTATATACATAGTATATACGAAAGGGGGCGAAATATCAATTAATTTACAGATCTTTGTACACACAATTCCAATTTACCTTAGAATATATTATTATATTTAGTCTTCAAATAATCCTTATCCATATAAAGTCATTTAAATTATAACTCAAATACATCACATCAACGACTGTGGTGTAAGATGAAGGGGTTACAAGAGTGGGCAATTTCTAAAAAAGAAAAACATTACCGGGCTAGTATGTAACAAAAAATCGTTATAGCAACCTCATTTTATGCAAAACTTATAACTATTCTAATTTGACAGTGTCATATTTAACTTCCAAAGATGTCCAAGCATTAAATCTGCAGAAGCAGGTACAATCTCCTCAAATCCACTTCCATTTGTAAATGTCATTTCACCAAAATAGATTTTTCCTTCAACATTGTATAAATCAACCCTTACATGCGAAAAACCTCCTGCTAATCTTCTAGCAATATCTATCATCTGTTCAAAGTTTTCAGGACGCTTTATTGTAAATTTAGTATTTCCATAACCTCTCTGATTCCAATTTTGCAATTCCCAGTTCATGTTGTATACATTTCTCTTATGTTTATTAAAACGATCTACATCTACCCACACAAAACGAGGTATTCCATCAAAACATAGAAACTTGTAATCAAGTAAATCTCTTCCCTTTGATTCGTTCTAATATGACATTTCCACCTATTATACCAAGAAACAGAGAAAAGCGAATCTCACCAAGCAACTATAACACATATAGCGAACTTGTCGGAGTAAAAGTTTAGCTAACTATTTTCTTTTCAGAAGATTCTACCCCTATCTGAAATACGATATTTTCAAGCGGTTTATTAAAGTTACCTTTTTAATGATTAAAGTATCACAAAACTATTGAATATTTATAGTTTGTCATCTTATATTTAAATTTACTATAATTTCATTCTACCAAATAGGTTCCTTAACAAATTTAGTACAATCCGATTTCTTGTGAAAACAAAAAACAAAATGCCCATATCTATGTATACAACAGCGCCTATAATAACTTGTATTAAAATTGTAAATACATGGTTTCCAAGTATTTTCCCAATCCAAAATACGGGTAAAAAGGTCACACCACCCATCATCAAATAAATCAAACACCATTTAAAATAAGAAAATATATTAAGTTGATTTTTCACAGTTATGGATTGAATTAGGCAAACAGTAACTTCTGCAACAATGGTTCCAACCATAGCTCCTATTGCTCCAAGTTGTGGAATAAGAAGTCCGTTTACAATTAAATTTATAACCGCTCCAATAATAATTGAAATTATAAATTCATGGTCTCTGAAATTCGGTATTAAATATTGTGTTCTAATAATATTAGCAAAAGCTATAAAAGGGATGGTAGAAGCTAATCCCATTATAATCCCACCTGATCTGGAAAATTCTTCCCCCCAAAAAACTGGAGCAAATGTATCACCTAAAGCAGCGAGACCGAACGCCAGGCCAAATGCAAGATACATTATAAATTCCATCGAAATATCTATATATCTTAATGTTTTATTCTTGTTATTCGAAATAGCAAGGTTTGACATTTTAGGAAGCATCACAACGCCGAACGATGTAATTACCGTTAGCGGAATGTTAATAACTTTCTCCGCATTCTCATAGATTCCTAATTCTGCTTTATTGAACAAAGCCCCTATCATAATCTTGTCCATATATTTATAAAGACTTACCGCAATAGTTGGAATAAACAGTATAAGCAGTGGCTTCAAATGCAATTTTACTTCTGATAGGGAAGGACATACAATGGTCACGTATTTCTTAAGAGGTATATCTTGATGTCCTTCGGGAAATACTGTTTTCCTGTACTTCAGCAATAACTAAAGGCCTTTTTAAGTACCCCATCTTCAGTGAATACGATGCTCTAATTGCGAAATCCCAATCTTGATATTTCTTTACTGAACTGTCAAATCTAATTTTATTGAAAGCCTTCTTAACTATTAAAATACATTGTGTACTAACACAATTTTCATATAATATTTGCTTTAACCAGGTGCCGCCTAAGATTCCATCTCTTTCCTTTCAGTGTCCGATGAAGCCTTTCTTCCGTCAGGCATCTTTCCGGCGATCTTCCGGGGTGACAAATTCAATACTCTTTACAGGCAGACCGTGAATGTACTCCACCAGAGATTCAGCAGAGATATAATCTTCACAGCCACCACGCTTTATCTGAAGCATATTCTTTCCATCTACGACACTACGATTTCCGATCCGCAGCCCTTTCGGAGTGCGGATTTCATGATCTCCATTGTTCATCTTTCACGGCCTCCTTTGTGTTGGTTTCGGTTATTTCGGTTTCTATTGCCCTCAACCTTTGAACTTTCGTTCACTTTTCACTTTTTTCCACTTGCATATTTACTCATTTTCAAGTATAATAATCCAAAAGTTGAAAGAATATGGCACTATTATATACACAGAGCGTCGCTGTGTCAAGTAGGAATTGTGAAAGTTTGTTGCATATTTCAAAATGAATAATTACAAATCTTGTTTCACATTAGTAACGCACGATAACTACTCCATAGAAAGGTTGTAAACATGAAATTTGGAGCAAAAGTTCGTGATCTGCGCAAAAAGAACAATCTAACACAAGACGAATTAGCAAAATGCCTCGGAGTCAGCAAGAGAACGATCATCGGGTGGGAGCGGGATGGTCGCTACCCTCGCAGTGTTGAAATGCTCGAAAAGATGGCCGATATATTCCATGTACCTTTGACCTATTTACAGCCGGATCAGTCTTTATTTATCGAACGTGCCGCCGAAGCCTACGGAAAAAAGGGCAAAATAGAAGCCCAGCATCTCGCATTTGAGCTTACTGAGCTATTTGCCAGTGGAGATTTGACCCCGCAGGATATGGACGGCATCATGTATGAAATGCACAAAGCCTATTTTAAGTACCGAGAACAAAAACGAGAAAAGGAACGAATAATGAACCTGTAAACCACTGTTCCATTCACTATGCCATCCCCGGAAGGAGATTACATTATGGATTCTGCATTTATTCACCAAGTTGCTAATGAACTTGTCCAAAATGTCGGAACTCGCAACATCAAAGAGATCGCGCGCAGTTGCAGTCTGGATATCAGTGAAACTTCTCGCATTAAAGATATGTTAGGTTTACTTTCGCTCTATTTTGATAAGCCTTTGATTCTTATCAATCGCCAGCTGGACAAACAGACAAAGCAGATGGTGTGCGGTTATGCCCTCGGACATTATCTTGAGCATCAGCTTCTTATGGACTTGCATACCCTAAACAAGTTTCTGACCATTAAGGACAAACACATCCTTCTATACGAGCATAACGCTTTTACATCCCACCTGATGCTGGACAGTGATGAAGTCTATCAAATGACGAAGCGTGGGCTGGACGCTGCGCAGATTTCTGCAACGAAGCGGATTCACCTCAATCTGGTGATGGTAAAACTTCTTGAGCTGCATCATCTGGGATACGATCTACGGCACTATCACGCCCAGCACCATGCGTTTATCAAGCAGTTCAATCTACCGGCACATTTTCAGTTTGATGTTGCCGCCGGATGAATGATATTGTCAATATCATACTATTTCATTGTCAATATCATACTATTTCTGCGATGCCTGCCATTACCGCTTTGAAAGCAGTCCCTTTCCGACCGCTGCCCGGACTGCGGGGCGGTGGAACACAACGATAGACCGGCTGTCCGGCCAGCAACGGAAAACGAGAAAATAGAGCTACTCCGAATACGAGCCGAGGATAATGACTAATCGACTGCCCCACTTCACGATGGGGCAATTATTATGCTCTTTGATTAGTTCCAGCTAACCTTTACCCCTAAAAATAACTATGTGAACTTTTGGAGTTCACACGGCTCTTAATTTTCGCCTTTAGACGATGGCGTGCTTGAGCACACGCCAATCCAAAGAAAAATCGGATACAGATAGCTTGCACCAAACGTTCCCCGCCTCTTTGGGCCACTTACATAGCCCTCTGCCTTCTGAATTTGTCGTGCTTTCATAAACGCTCTCATCACTGTTGCCCGCGTTACACTTTTCTCTTTCCGGTTGAAGAATACTTCTCCACCTTCCACTGTGTACTTCATGGGCAGTCCAGTTTCCGTCTTAAACGGATAGTCTGCAAACGCTACGATTACATCCCAAAGGTGTTCTTCTACGTCTGTCGAATTTATATTCTGACAAAGCCTTTCACAAACGATTTTCCTTTTTCGGCAAATTCTCTTGCGTTCCGCATTCAATGACGATTCAGACAGATTGTAACTTCCTCTGGAATAAGGCAAGTACGCATGAACAGATGCCCTCTTTAGACCTGTCTGTTTCATAATCTGCTGGATACTGCATCCCTGTTCCCGTAAGGATTGTACTTTCCGGCTGAGGTTAGTACTATAATGCCCTGTGGTGATTAAAATCTTCCGAATCTTTAGCAGTGTCGTATCCATAGCATTCGCCACATCTCGGATACTTGGAGCATCTTTTGAACATTCTTTCCTGTCATCAAACGGTTCGCCAAACAGATCTACCGCATTCTCCAACAGGACATCGATTTGTTCATTTCTGTCGTAGTCAGGCTTTTTCCTTGGTCGGCCGCGCTTCGCTTTTGGGATTTCTTCTGACATCCGTTTCTCCTCACACAGCTCATTCCCTCAGAATTGTTTTTCCCTGCTTATATTACTTCAGCTTCTCAAGAATCTCATCAGCACTCATGCCACCGGCCAGCAGTTTCTTGACCACAGCCTCGGCTTCCGACTTTTTCGCTTCTTCCGCGGCTTTCTGATCCGCTTTAGCTTTTTTTGCTTCGAGCTTGCCTACTTCTTTCTCGGCGGACTTCAGTTCGGATTTCTTGGTTTTTAGGTTGGCTTTTAGGTCGTTGATTTCTTTTTGGATGGTTTCAATTTCGGTGGTCAGGGTTGTGACGAGGGTCTGCTTCTCTGCAATCTGAGATACGATATCAGATTTGGGACGGTTCTTGCTTCCTTTGGTTCTGGGCAAAATATGTAGACCTCTTTTCTTTAGCTTTCGAATGTTAAAATACCTTTAGCACAATCACTAGAATAATAAGTGCCGCAGCAATTATTGGATAAAAGCACAATTCTGTTATTGAGAAAAAACAACTACATATACAAAGACGTTTCATTTCTTCTGTCGTTCCAGTCGCTTTACTTGTATCCAAATTGAAATCTATTTGAGGCTCATCCTTCTCTGCAACATTTTTATACAATTGCTTATATTTTCGTTCCTGCTGCAAATAAAAAGAATCTAATGCCCAAAATCCCAAAATCGGAATAAACGCAAGCAAAATGAACCTTTTATCAGACCCTTGTGATGAAATCGCTCCAACAAGGGCAATCAATGTCATCGACCATCCTTTTAACTGAAATGAATTTTTAGCCATTCGTTCAATAATGGCTTCAATCATTTCAAGATGCTTGATTTTCTTTTCTGGCATACTCATTTTCCTTTATATATTTTTTTCAATACGTAGAGTTGATCTAGTACCTCCACTCCTGCATGACAGCTCGCTTTTGCAGCATTAATAATATCCTCTTTTGATATGAGAATCAAATGCGAAATATCTGCATCATACTCTACCGAAAGAGCACTATGTTCAAATGATTCATTTAACGCGAAGTTCATGCTTTTTCTGACGGGAGAATTTCTTTGAAGGCATTTTGACATCAGTAATTCACTATAAATCCAACCAGAATCAGTTGTACCATTTGGAATGTCATTTGCTTTTAATGAATTCGGTGTATCAAGAAAAATCAAACATTCTGTTTTGTCCATCATTTTCATTAAGGCACCATTTAGCAACATATGAACATGCGCCGTAGATTGATTACGTTTTTCATAACTGTATGAGTCAATTGATCCATCATCTTTTCTCTTTGAAACGCAGTATTCATTATCAATTTGTTTTAACAAATTATCAGCATATCCCCAAACGCATGAATCAATGAATGTAGCCAACCCCAAATCGCTCAAAAAACCCGCAAGGGTAATCGCTTTTCTTTCGTCTTTATGTGAATGTGACAGGAATATGTTCGCTCTAAACTCCGGAAACCAATCTTTTTCAATTTCTGTTGCTCTTAATTCTCCATTTGGGGAAAGATATTTGTCTAAGGATGTCTCTATATTCTTTTTGTAATTTTTATATATCTGTATGCCTTTTGAATAATAGTCTTCAGCCACACTCCCAGAAAACTCAGGCAAATTCATTTTGAATGTTGCAAACATCTCAATTTTCCCCTTCCATAAATGCAATAATTCAACCTTTATATGTTGCTCTTTCTTCACATCTCAGCCAATCATAAGATTGTTGCCTGCTGCTCACCGCGTAGAGGTGTGTGACTATTAGAGTAGCAAGAGCCACAGTCTCCCGTGGCCCCAGAATCAGGGCCCGTTTGCCCCAGTATATCACAGATCAGAGAATAAGTCAGCCTTGTACAGACCTTTTTCTAACATTTTCTTGAAGCTGTCCTTTACTGCTGCGACATCCTCATGGTAGGTCATACCATACCAGGCGTCGTTGCTCCGCAACAAGTCCCCATATAATTCTTATAAGATTCTTTCAATAAGTCCATTTAATCGCTCAGTGGTCAAATTAAGGACTCTATCAAGCATCTTACTGTATATCCACGATAAACACGGCGTAATCAAAATATAGCACACAACGGTAACTCCCACTGCTGCAAGCAGCGACAAACCATTATTGCACAGGAATTCAATCCAAGCATACTTTCCGTATGTAAGCCAAAAGTAATTCGCATGAAAAAGATAAATTAGTAGCGAAAATTTTGACAATTCATTAATCTGATTGTTGTTTCTTGGACTACTCGTAACTGCAAGATTCAGTATTGCCATTCCCATAAGTATTATCAATGGATTCATAAAAGTACATCCAAACAAGTTCATTCCTGAGAATTTCCCAGTAACCGTGCTTAAAATATTTATTCCACAAATCCAAATGATAATTCCAATGAATGCGGCTACTATGATTCTTATATCTCTGCTCCTATTTGCCTTGGCATTCATATATCTTTTGTAATATAAAACAAAATAATGAATGCAGATGAAGCCAACCAGATTCGTGTAGTAATAGGCTTGTCCTAAAATCCCTGCAACGGAATACACAAAAAATAAAATCTTGACGAGTTTCTTTGTTTCTTTCTTATTCATTCCCTCAATCGCTTTATTTAAGAGGGGGTGTATAAGATAATATATAATATAGCAGCCAACAAACCAGTTTAGATTGAATCTAACCGGGAAGAACGCTTTTACTATTTCAGAAAACAGTGGCTTCATACAGCAAAAAGCCGCAATTAACCCGATAATCGAAAGAATCCATGAATCCAAGATCATCCTAATCGGCTTATTCGCTTTTATCTGTTTGCTATCACATAAGAACCACGCCGACACTGCAATGAATAATGTATCTCCTATTTGACCACACCATCTAAATAGCGTAAAAATAATATGGTCAATAGACCACCCTGTATTATTTAAATTCACATAGACGGTATCGTGTACCCCCCCCCGGTATGTAGCGCCATAGGGAAGCGCAGAAGACAGTATAATCAAAAATACTGCAACAAGTTTAATAATCTCAATGTTTGAATTTCTTTTTGCCCTTGCTTCCATTTAAGTATCCTTTAGCTTTAATCATATAACCGTATATTCCGCCGGCTTCCTTTCGGAACGTGTTGTCTGGCACTCATCCGGGTAGTTTCCAATACCAATAAACATGATAAGAACTTCTGCCGGATCAAGTTTTAAGAGTTCTCTGACATTTTCTTCCTGTTCTTTCGTTAAAGATGCACTCAACGGTACGCTTGCAATTCTTTCATAGTACAAACTATCCAGTACACGCATTGCATACATACCGCTGTCAATATATACTTGGAATACTTCCCTGTCTCTATTGAAACATCTCAAATCTCCGACAACAACAAGAAGTTTATCAAATTCCTGTCCAAATCCTCGATTTCCATTTTGATTTTTCAACACTTCCCTTAATACGGCCTTGTCATTTACAATATAAGTTTTCCATCCCTGCCTATTGCAAGCGGACGGAGTATACTGCGCAAGTTTTACTGCATTTTCAACTCTTTCCAACTCAACCGGCTTATCAGAGAAATGGCGAATACTATGCCGTGTTTCCACAAGCTCTTTGTAATTGGCCTTACTAAGTTCTTCTGATGATAATGGAACAAACTTGATTGCTCCACCAGCTTCATTTTTCTTACCAGGCAATGCAGAGATACGTTTAGAAAGGTCTTTATTTTCAACGCCATGTTCCGCATTTTTTCTTACATATTCATCTAAAACTGAGAGAGCTGTTTGGTAGAAGAACTTATCCACGCTGTACTGCTTTGAATACCGCTCCAATGATCTTACCAAAGCTTCTACGTTTTCTTTTCCAAAACCCGGTCTATAATTCAGGTAAGACAAACCTTTTTCTACGGTATGGTAGAGGCGCGTTATACTTGCTTCAAATTGCTTTTCATCTGTGCAGGAACCATCAACAAAAGAAAATCTCTGGTATTTGTTGTAATAATTCTCATACAGCGTTTTTTCTGGCGTTTTTCCCAATAACTTTTTTATTTTATTCTTTGCTTTTTTTACAATGCTCATCATTCTGCCCTCTTTACTTTTTCATTTTTTTAAGGTCAAAAGGATGCTTTTCATTATTTTCCTGTTAACCACAACCGCAATTATACATCCCAAAATAATATTGAGTACATTCAACGCCACCGTATCAATCCAGCAAATAGCACACATTAAGACAAGCAGCGCAATCAGCAAGCAAAAACGTCCTGTGTTGAATTTAACCTTTTGAAATTTCTGCACATCAACCATTCTGTAAATTGTCAGAAAAACATAGCTGACTAATGTTGAAATGGATGCCGCAAAAATTCCAATTTTATGAACAAAGACCAGATCAATCACAAGGTTGCAAGCCGCTGCGAGAATAGTTGTGACTCCCACACTTCGTGTTTTCTTGTGTGCAACATAAATTCCACCTATAAAGGAAGCCATCGACGAAAAAAGCATACCCATAAACAAAATAGGCATCTGATAGTACGCTTCTTTATAGTCTCCTCTAATAAGGAGCCAAAACAGAATTGGTGTTGCTGCAATAAGCAATGCCATTATTCCAACAAGAATACCGAAAATGCTGTCAAACATTTCCGCATAGTAAGTATCTGCATCTGAATCCTTAGATGCCAAAGATGCATTCTCTTGCCAAGCAAAGACAAATGTTCCCTGCACAGTCGTAAACAGCGCTGGAATCTTATTGGCAACAGAGTATATCGCATTAGCTTCCAGTCCCATAAATGCCGTTAATACAGCTCGATCCGAGAAACTAAGAACCCAATTGGACAAACTATTCGGAATCATCGGCCACGAATAGCTTAACATTTCCAATAGAGTTTTCTTAGAAAGCAGTGACAAATCAATTCTAGATAAGATGTGTCCTTTTGCTAACAGTAAGATTAAGCCAATCGTTGTTGCAATAGTAATAGAAGCCAAAACGCCTACTAGACCCTGTTTTCCAACAGAAATAGTCAGTACAATCAAAAGCATATTGGAAAAAGAGATTGTAACTGAACTGGCCGAATATAATTTATTATTAGATAATCCACGAACAATTTGCTGCGTTGAAAGCATTAAAATATCCGAAAAGAAATAAAGACAAATCAACCAACGGATTACCGGACTTACATTCCCCAAGCACAAATAAAGAATTGTAAGGGCAATAAGCGATGTTGGTAAAATAAAGGAAATAATGTTCGTTATAATTTTCTTCGTCTCTTTTTCATCTTCTCTGACATCAATCAAGAAACGAAATGCAGCCGACTGGATCTGCAATGTTGCAACCGGTAAAAACAGAGAAACAAGGGTACTGATAAGGTCATACGTACCCATTTCTGCCTTAGTAAGACCACCAGTAATAATTGGAAGCGTAATAATGCTTGAAAACTTAGGCAAGAAAGTTCCGATTGCTATTATGAATGTGTTTTTTGCAAGAGCTTTTTCTCTATTCATTACTGCAAATACCCCGCAATCTGATCAAAGCAATTATTTTTTCTGATCTCAGTCACATGTGCTTTAATAATTGCAGATTCCTTATCCTTATTAATTAAAAGCTGATCAATCACATTTTTAACCTGATCAGAATTGAAATTTGGTTCTGTTATATCGAACGCAAACTGCTCTTGACCTACATTTGCAGCCAGTTCCTTATACTTAATTGCCCAACCAAGGAGAATACATGGAATGTAATTGCGGTACGCATGAACCACTCCATGGAAACGAGAGCATATAACGAAATCAAATTTTTTCACGAACTCATCATATTCAAGGCAAGAGAACTCATTGTCCAAAAGTACAACATTCTTATTTCCTTGAAATTGCTCTGCAACCAATTTGCAAATCGGAAAATCTTCTCTTGAATGTCTAAATATGTACACCGTTTTTCCAGCTTTAAGGAGATAAGATATGATTTCCTTATACATTTGTATATTCCTATCTTTGTCTCCATGGTTAAAGCACTGTGTATTAGGAATCAATGCAACAGAATTTTTTCCCACATGAGGAAGGCTCATATTCTTTAATGGTTTTTTATAAATATTGGAAACATCCACACCATCGTTTTGCAATACCAAGTCCGTTGAATGTTGTACATTCTTTAACCCGAACTGTTCGGTGAGCATTTGATAGCCTTCTCTTTCTCTTGCAAAAATAATTTTAGGATATTTTAGCAATTCGCTAATCTCTTTAAGCAAGAATTTTTTATCTTCTGGATAATCAAAACTTCCAAAAGATTGAGGCATCATAATAATCGGGATATTATATTTCCGGGCCAATCTAATATTATTCAAATAGGATTCTTGAATCTCTACACTCCACTTTTTTCCAATATTAAATCCACTGACATCTATAATAAGATTGATTTCTTTAATCAGGTTCTTAATCTCATTGAATCGAAACAAATTATTTTGCTTTCGAACAACAAACTTAACGCAGTCTTTAATGAAGCATTTTGTTTCCAGCATCATTGCATTATTGCCTAATGCAATACTCTTTGCTGGCTCAGAATAAAACACCTCATGAAAGGCGTATTTATTTTCATCAAAGACCTCGCAGCCTGCATAATAAATTTCACTCTTTGGATTTCTTTTCTTTATCTCATCTGTCGTTATAAACAGCATTGATTGGGCTCCCTTATTATTAAAATTAGCCCCTACAACAAGCACTCTAAAATTTTCCATTACCACTATTCCTCTTTATACATAGACTCTATCATGCGTTCTTGGTCACTTGGCAAAACGATTGCTTCATCAGAATCCTTCTGTACAAATTTATCCTTGTACCATTCTGGAAAAACGCATAAAATAATTCCCTTAATAACAATTTTAATTTCAAATCCAATATGCACACCACAATGCTTATGAAACATAGAAAAGGCCGCACAAATATTACCAACTCGCTTTGATTCAAATGCTGATAAAAGCAAGTCGTAATATTTCACAGAGTAGTATGCCCATTTTTCATCGTTGTTTAATTCTTCAATTTGCTGTCCAAATGTTGATTGAAAAAGTAGTTGCATATCCTTTAGACGCATAAACTTTGGCATAAACCGAATGTCTTCGACATCTTTTACTACAGTTATTGTATCAACTGCTTTCATTTTTCCATATTCAAGCACTCTCAGAATAAATTCCACATCTTGATACCTTAGGAACCGTTCATCAAATCCCTGTAGGGCTCTGAGACATTTCTTACTTACGAAGATATTGCTCCCAGTTCCTAGCAAATTCTGATTTAGTAAAACGTCCTTATAGGATGGATCGATTTTGACATCGTTAACACGTTTGATTTTTCCGTTTGTTATCAGAACCGATTTCGTGTAACAAGCAATATACTCTGTATTCTCTATTGCATCCACACAAATTTGTATACGATTCGGCAAAAAGAAATCATCATCGTCTAGAAAAGCAACATATTGGCCTTTTGATGCCTTGATCCCTGTATTTCTCGCAACCGCACCATTTCTATTGTGGTCATGTTTTATATAACGAACATTATTAATATTCTCGAATTCCGACATGATTTTTTCTGTGTTTGCGCGATCTTTTGTTTCCGGATTATTATCATCTACAACAATCACTTCAACATTTTCATAAGTTTGCTTCAATGCACTTAAAATCGCTCTTCGCAGTTTATTCGTGCCTTTATATGTTGTAATTATAACACTAACTATCTCACTCATTTTACACTCCACTAAAAATCCAACTATAGGGTACAATGCCATAGGCATTTGTCCCAAGGTATCGAGTAAACATATATAGCATCGCGGCAATCAAAAACAGAAAGACTTGCATCGCCGCTTTCTTCCCGGATTTCCACTGAACATACTTTGTGAACATTGGGTAAATGAAAACAACCGAAATGGCAAAATAGAAAGCAAATCGATCAATCATTTCAGAACTCATATTAAGGCACAAGAACATTTCATAGAAGAAATATATCTTGAGCATCATATAAGAAAAATCTGTCAGTTGAAATTTGCCTGCGTTATATGATTCAATTATTTTATAAACCAAGTACATGCTAGGAATCAGCAAAACAGTTGCATACAGCGATGTTCCTTGCGAATACAAACGATAATATTGGCTTCCTGTATAATTCAAATAATTTGAATAATAACCAGAATACGAAACAATTAATGCAATCAGTTTGTTAATATAGGTCAATGATATTCTAGTAAGCGCAAACACGCCTACTCCGATTATGCTGAATCGATAAATTGTTTTTTTCTGAGGCTTCCAATAGAATATTGCTATTATAATAATTGATGCCACTACGGATGTCTCATGTATAGCTGCCGCGATGATTAAAACCAAAACTGTCGATAACTTCAAGTGCTTAATTTTTTTATTTTCTGTATTTATGTATATTGCAAGCACTAGTAACATCATGGCGCAAAACTGTCTAAATCCACTCAGACTAAAGCTATAATAACTTAGTCCTAAAAAAGCAGTTATTGATAGCCACGGATTCCAACTGCACCTTAAAATAATTTTAAATATTATTCCTAATGAAACGACAGAAAAAAAAGCAATGAAAACTTGGTACGGCAGGTTCAAACCAGTAAAAACTTTTACAAGCCAGCCGAACACACCTCTCATATCGACTATTTCCCACCAACCTGCTGTTCCGTCATATCCTTTTTTATATAGGAAATAGTCGGTTCCTATCCCATAACGACTACACGATAAGAAAACAAGTATCCCGCAAAAAACAATGTAGCCAAGATGACTGCCTGCGCGCATATGATACTCATACTTTCCAGTACTATTGCCTAGCTCTTTTATCTGCGCCTTGTTGATCACTAAAAATCCGCCCACTGCACTTACCAAATAAAGCAATATATATAATTCCATTTTGATTGATTTCCTCCTTGCTTTTTGTCAGAAATCAAACCATATGTGCTGGAATTCCGACAAGCGTTTTGCCCTCTCTTAATTCATTTTTTACCACAACGGCATTTGCGCCAATTTTCACATTGCTTGCAATTTCTATTCCACCAATAATCTTTGCTCCGATACCAATATCCACATTATCTCCAAGTATAGGAGCCTCATAACGATCGTGCTCCCCTTTATTTCCTATGCAATTATTTCCATGCAATTTACAGTCTTTCCCTATTTTTGCATGTGAATTTACAATTATCGTTCCATAATGATAAATTCTGAGTCCCTTATCAATTGTATTATGAAAAATTGATATACCGAGCTTTGCACCTTCTATATTTTTTCTTCGTTGATATAAAAAATATCTAAAGCGATGATTTGAATTGCAATGATATTCTGTCATACGAAGCATTTTTACATAATGCCACAATAAATATTCTGAGTCATGCAAGAGCCACAGCTTAATCTCAGTTAATGCTCCACCACAAATATACACTCCTCTTTCATATTCAAGCCATTCTTTCAGTTCTTGCTTGTTCGTTATCATTTTTATCTCCACTTGTTCTTGTAGTAAGCCACAATTATTTTTTCAGTAAACTTATAGCCCAGCAGCATAAGGCACGCCTGAGCTCTAACTCTCTTTGATGCTTTTGAATCGCATAAAACTTCAAAACGATATTTTTTTGTTTCTTCCCAGAGTTCTTGCACTTTTTCATTTTTAGGAGGTTTTTTTTCAATTAGTTCTGCCATTGATGAAACCATCTGGCTTTTATACGCTTTATTTGCTTCCTTGGATTTTAATATTCCTGAATCCATCATTATATGCAGTGCTTCAAAAACATCCAAGTGTTTATCTGAAAAAAACCCCGTTAATATGCTGTTGGGTCGATGTACATAATAATAGCATACTTTATTTCCGTATACCACTTTGTTTGCTTTCTCAATTAACCGATATGTAGTAAACATATCCTCCGAATACTTTCCAATCGGATACTCTACTTTATCAAACAAAAACTTTCTATATAATTTTCCCCATGCTGAAGTGGTGAACGTTCTGGCGTAAAGCATCTCCTGGATTGCCTGTTCAGATGTGAACTCAATTCTATCATCACTGCTATCAATTTTATTTTCATTTAGGCTTTGCGTTTTAACAAAATTACAAATTGATATGTCCGCCTTCGCGTTTGTCAGCAGATTGTACAGATACTCAATAAAATCATCAGCTATATAATCATCGCTATCGATGCAAGTAATTAATGTTCCTTTTGCTTCTCTAATTCCGCAGTTTCTTGCATCTGACAAGCCGCCATTATCTTTGTGAATTACACGAATTCTTGAATCTTTTCTCTCATATGCATCACACATTTCGGGGCATTTATCTGGTGATCCATCATCGACAAGAATAATTTCTAAATTTGAATACGTTTGCTTGCGAATTGAGCTCACGCAGTTATCAAGATATTTTTCTACATTATATATTGGTACAATGACACTAATCAATTCATCCATTTACTTTCTCCCACAATTTTAAGCTTTATTGGCATAATCTTCAAAGCTACCGATTACTCTAGCCGGATTTCCTCCAACAATTGTTCCTTCTGGAACATCCTTTACAACCACACTTCCCATCGCCACTATCGCATTTGGCCCAATTGTCACGCCATATTTAATTTGTGTATGAGCGCCAATAAAGACGTTATCTTTGATAATAATATCTCCTGTTTTCCACTTGTACCCCCCCCCGCTCATTTTAAGGAAATCACAATTATTAAGTACAATATGGTTAATGTCGTGTGTACAGAAGTACACATCTGTCGCCACTGCAACATTATTTCCAATAAAAACTTTTTCCGCTTCACTGGGGAGAATTCTAGGATGCCAAAAGCAGTTTTCTCCGAAGCTCCCGAATATACTAGCTTTCTTAAGAAACTTAGCTTTATCAAATCCATTATGTATAAAGAAGCAGCCCAGCTTCGCAATTATTTTCTTCATGGCACTTATTTGTATCCTTTCTTCACTGAAATCAATTCTGAGTACATTGAAATCAATTTGTCTACATACTTCTTAGCATCACATCTCATCTTTGCATATTCAACAATGTGCTCACTCATTTTTTTGTATTGTTCATCCGGCATATCCAGCACCTTCTGAATTGCTGCTGCAAAACTATCTGGATTTCCTGCTTCTGCCAAAAAGCCTGTATCCCCATCTTGAATTATTTCTGCCAATCCCGCAATATTACTTGCAACAACAATTTTCCCCTTTGCTAATGCTTGTAATGCAACAAATGCTCCATTTTCGTACCACTCCGACGGAACAAGAACTACCTTTGCACGTTCAATTATTCGATCCATCTCCGTGCCAAAGATTGCCCCATTAACCTGAACTCTATCTTGCAGGTTATGTTCTGTTACATATTCTTTTATTTTCTCTTCTTCCGACCCTTTTCCAACTAACACCAGTTTTTCAGCGCAGTTCATCTCTGCATAAGCCTTTAAAATCGTAAGAACACCTTTTTCTCTCGCATATCTTCCAAAATACAGGATATAATTATCATGTTCATAATAAGCTTTGTATTCTTGATTTATTGGCAAGAAATTATTCATTTTTACTATAGGCGAGTTGGTAAAATGCGCTTTTTCTACCAAATTTTTGTAGAAATCACACTCGGCAATGTACAGATCAATCTTATCATAATAGTGCCCATGCTTGAGGAATTGCGCTTCTGCATACGCTAAGAGACTCTTAGAAAGTGATCCCTTCATGCACTTATTTTTCACACAATTCCAATAGCCTTTCGTTGCACAGTCACTACATATGGTTCCATCCTGTCGCAGCATTGTATAACAAGGGCACACTGCTGTCAATTCATGCAGATGCATGACAACAGGAATATTGTATTTTTTTAACACATCAACCACCGAAAATGTAATTTGGCGATGCAATAATCCGATATGGGCAATATCAGGTTTTTCCTCTTGAATCAATTTTTCAATATTATGCTTCGATTCAAAAGAATAAATCAACTTAATTCCTATTTTAACCTTTTTAAATACGCTTAAATTGGGATCATTATAATTTACATTTGAAACGAAATACTTATCTTGAGCGCACGGTATATTTCTTTCATCATACATAGAGAAAAAAACAACTTCATGACCCGCTGCCGTTAATGCCTCTGCCAAATTATAGTGAAATGTTTCTGTGCCACCTAACATATAGTGGAATTTATGTATTAATAAAATTTTCATGTCATTATTCTCCTCTTTGGATTAGTTTGTCTTTTAGCAGCGAAAACGGATCATAATGCAAATCTTTTTCTGCAATCGTTGGATTTCCGAATTTCTCTATAGGCCAATCTATCTTTAAATCCGGGTCGTTCCACGGAATGCCTATTTCATCATTGGGATGCCAGTAATTTGATACCTTAAAGCATACCTCTGCCACATCAGAGATCACATAAAATCCATGAGCAAATCCCTCTGGTATATAAAACTGTTTTCTATTTTCTGCTGAAAGCTCTACACCATACCAACTTCCATATGTAGAGG
This sequence comes from Kineothrix sp. MB12-C1, assembly GCF_030863805.1. Taxonomy (NCBI): domain Bacteria; kingdom Bacillati; phylum Bacillota; class Clostridia; order Lachnospirales; family Lachnospiraceae; genus Kineothrix; species Kineothrix sp. MB12-C1. The sequence goes on along the minus strand of NZ_CP132957.1, from coordinate 3,405,214 downwards.
AATTAATTCGCGTATCAACGGCAACGTCGTATATCGTTCCCTTTATGACTCTAACCAGTTTTCCTTGTGGAAAGTTCTTTTGAACGTGCAAGCCTCTAAGAACACCATTAACACTCATCGATTGATTTTCTTGAACAAAAGTCATGTTCAGGCCATTTCTCAGCATTTCTCGGCGATTATACACCTCAAAAACAAAATCATCGCTTTGTTTATATGTCGGTGGATTTATAATATACAAACCCTCTATATCTGTTTTCTCAATCGACAAATGTTCATCCATGTTCTCACCTCAATTTAAACAACCCGCTTGTTATTTTTTTATAAAGTGTTAATACTGTCACTAGTAAAATCACAAGTACTATATATACTATCAAATACCTCAAAAACGAATTGGAAATTTTATCTGCTACGCCAGTCTTCTCAATAATTCTAAACACTACCATATGAGACAAATACATTTCCATGCTTATATTACTGATATGTTTTGTGACTCTATTACTTAATAGTATATTTTCATCGCCTAGCGCAATGCATAGCCATCCAGCATAAAGCATTAAAGTTTTTATTGCAACAATATCTACTGATGCCCATATGTTCGGCGTAATATAATAGCCTACGGTTAGAGCCAGCAAGACGAAAAGACATATCCATTTGAATTTATTTACCACTGATGAAATTTCATTTTTATATAAAAATATCAATCCTCCCATAAGGAAAAAAGGCAAACAATATAAGAATGAATGTCTCATAACAAAGCTATCCGAAACAAATTTCTTTGTCATAAAATAGTTTTGACACATAAACGTAATCAGTATAGACACCGCGAAGGACATTATCGCTCTTCTTCTACTATAGAGTAAAAACACAGTAAACGGAAAAATAATATAAAATGCAAAAATAGCTCCAAGCGTCCATGCTACTCCAATTACTTTTAACGAGTTATTTGGTAAAAAGCCAAACAACATCGTTACTTCCATTAGCCCTTCATATAATGCTTCTGGGCTGAATTCAATCACACAATCCAGGAATATTAATATCGCAAAAAAAGGGACTGTACGTTTATATCTATTCGCATAAAACGTGTTCAAATCATACGTTCCATTTTTGAGTTTGTGATAATATCCATTGCACATTCCAAATCCGCTAATTATCATAAAGAGATATACCAAGTAGTCAAAAGAAGGTATTATCTTTTGCAGTACCCCCCCCATTAAAATTCATGTTAGCCTCAACATGCCACGCAATAATTGCCAAACATCCAAATGTTCTGAGTGCATCAATATTCCGATATTTCTTTACTTCATTCATAGTTGTTTTCTCACAAATACTTCTTCATACTGTCCACAGATTTTATCCCATGTATACTCTTCAGCAACACGTTTCTTGGCTCTTCGACCCATTTCCGCGATTTCTTCGGTGCTCATCTTGTCTGCTCGATCAATCAATCTTGCAAGGCTACCCGGTTTGCGGCTCCAGTACAAAGCGCAATCCTCTGCAACTTCTTTGTTAAAGCCAACATCAACCAGTAAGTTTAGGTCTGTGCTACCAAGAGCCTCAATCAGTGACGGATTTGTGCCTCCAACGGTGTGACCATGGAAATATGCGTAGGCATTTTCCCGAATCTTTTTCAAGAGTTCTTGGTCATACACTGTACCAACGAACTTGATTCTCTTGTCGCTTTTGAAATGAAGTTTTTCTTCCAATTCATTCAGAAATTTATCGTTTACATACGTGATAAGCGCAAAATCTTTTTTGCTTCCGCTCTTCATGAACTCACGAATCATAACCTCAAACGAGTTCTCCGGCACAAAGCGGCCAACAACAAGGTAATAATCTTTTTTTGTCAGACCTTTTTCCTTATACCAATTCACCAACTTTTCGTCATCATCAGCCAGCTTGCTGAGTGTCAAATCTGCACCATAAGCAATGAATGATGTTGTATCATAAAAGTTGACACCCTATTCTCAAGGACTTTGATATATAATCATAATCAATACGAGAACAGGAGAAACAACCTATGGCACAAAATCAAAAATCTTATGACAATGAATTTAAAGCACAAGCTGTAAAACTTGCTCAGGAAATTGGTGGGCATAAAGCAGCTAACGAATTAGGGATTCCCAAGGGTACTATGTACACCTGGATAAAAGCCTTCAAAGAAGGTCGTCTCAGCGCAAATGACGCGGTTCATACGCCTAAGAATGCCTTATCTCTTAACGATGAGCTTATCGAACTCAAAAAGCGCATTAAAGAGCAGGATAAGGAAATCCGTCGTTTAAAAGAAGAAAATGAATTTCTCGAAGAAGCCAGTGCTTTTTTCGCAGCCAGCCGTCGGAAGTCAGCAAAAAACAGAGACTGATGTTTATTGCAACCAAAACTGATGACGGCGAGATTAAGGGCAAAATTTCTTTTTATTGCAGAGTGCTTCATGTTTCCAGACAAGCATTCAATAAATACCTAAAAGCAAAGGATGCTCCATGGAAATATCAGGAATTGGCAGATGCAATGCTTGATATTTGTAGTGAGGATGAATGTAATGACACTTATGGAAGAATCCGTATGTATCAGGCATTACAACTCAAACAGCCGGAGGGTATACACATTCCCGGCGAGAGAACTGTTTATCGTGTCATGGACGAAATTGGTCTTAATCACAAACCAAAACGCAAGCCTAATGGTATTACTAAAGCTGACAAAGAAGCCCGGAAATCAGATGATTTAATAAAACGTGACTTCACTGCTGAAAAACCTCTAAAAAATGTATTACTGATATGACTGAAATAAAAGCTTCTGATGGAAAACTGTATGTTTCAGCCATCTTTGACTGCTACGATTTAGCGGTATTGGGTCTTGCCATGGATACAAATATGAAAGCTCCCCTTTGTGAACAAACCTTAGATAACGCTTATAGAGCCTATCCTATGCTTAGGGGAGCTATTCTTCACAGTGACAGAGGTACGCAGTATACCAGCGGGTTATATCGTAAGGCAATCAACAAATATGGCATTCTTCAAAGCATGAACAGTGCCGGTGGCAGATGCCATGACAATGCCAGATGTGAAAGTATGTGGGCAAGATTCAAAGAGGAATTACTTTATGGACGTTACGATACCAGCTCAATGACAGTAGAACAGTTAAAAACTCTTATTTGGAGATACTTCATCGGCTATTGGAATAACCGGCGAATCTGTTCAGCTAACGGTGGCTTACCTCCGATGGTTAAGCGACAGCAGTACTATGATTCATTGCAGGAGGCAGCATAAGGTCGAACATTCTTGAGAAAAAAGTGTAAACCAATATTGACAATATCAGAATGTTGTTTTGGGATTTCTGCCCTTGATCCCTTTCCCGTTATAACACTCGTGGATATACTTTTCGATATTCACAGAATCGCAGATAGCAAGATCACAATATTTGACCATCATCTGCTCAGAAATCTTCCAGTATTTACGAATCGGAGCCGACCACTTGGCTCTCATCCATTCATGACCATCTGGATTCAAGTAAACCGTGCCGCCAAGTTTATGGACTTCCTGATAGAAATGACCTGCAAATGGTCCAATGCGGCAAGCCATTATATAAACAATTGGGTGAGGAATGTGATTCTTCTTGATATGCTCACAGCAAGCCTTCAGTGCAGCCACATCATAGTAAATCGCTTGAGCGGGACCAATCTGTGGAACCTCAATTTTAAAGCAGTGTGCATTGTGAAGCTCAAATTCATGATCGTTGATTTTTGTCACACCATTAAATTTGGTTTCATCCATGCAGCCGTCACCGTTGGCTTTGCAGGCAACGTGATATTTAATGTTTTCCTTGTTCTGGTGATGCTCCGTGAGCTTATATACAAAGGTCTCATAGCCACCATATGCTCCCAATGATTTTGCACCCACAAGGTATATGCTGAATTTCTGTCTTCTCTTTCATTTGCTTTCCCCGCAACTCTTTAGTCTCTTCCGAACAAATCTCTCGTGTAAACTTTCTCTTTCACATCATCCAGACACTTGTCGTAACGGTTTGCGATGATGGCATGGCTCATTTCCTTAAACTTAGCCAAGTCATTTACCACCACAGAACCGAAGAAAGTTTCTCCATCCTTCAAGGTCGGCTCATAAATAATGACAGTTGCACCTTTTGCCTTTACACGCTTCATAACGCCCTGAATAGAACTCTGGCGAAAGTTGTCGGAGTTAGACTTCATTGTCAGACGATAAACTCCGATTGTAACGGCTTTCTCCTTATCCTCATCGAACTCATTCTCTGCATCGTAGCCATAATAACCAGCCAACTTCAAAACGCGGTCTGCGATAAAGTCTTTACGGGTACGATTGGATTCCACGATTGCTTCAATCAGGTTTTCCGGCACATCGGCATAGTTTGCCAAAAGTTGCTTGGTGTCTTTCGGTAGGCAATATCCACCGTAGCCGAAGGACGGATTGTTGTAATGGCTACCAATACGAGGATCAAGGCAGACACCATCAATGATCTGCTGGGTGTTCAGTCCCTTGCTTTCTGCATAGGTGTCCAGTTCATTGAAGTAAGCAACGCGCAGTGCCAGATAGGTATTGGCGAACAGCTTGACCGCCTCAGCCTCCGTAAAGCCCATGAACAACGTGTCAATGTTCTCCTTGATTGCGCCTTCCTGAAGCAGACCAGCAAACTCATGTGCTGCCTCTACCAAACGCTCATCGTTTAGGTCCGTTCCGACGATAATGCGGGAAGGATACAGGTTATCATAAAGAGCCTTCGATTCACGCAAGAATTCCGGGCTGAAAATGATATTCTTGCTGTTGAACTTTTCTCTTACACTTGCCGTATAGCCCACAGGAATCGTAGACTTGATAACCATAATGGCATTAGGGTTATACTCCATGACCAACTTGATTACAGCCTCAACCGCAGACGTGTCAAAGTGTTGCGTGTGGCTATCGTAGTTGGTCGGGGCCGCGATTACAACAAAATCCGCATCGCTATATGCTGCCCTTGCATCCAGCGTTGCGGTCAAATTCAAGTTCTTTTCTGCCAAGTATTTTTCGATATAATCATCCTGAATCGGAGATTTCTTATTGTTGATCATATCGACCTTAGCCTGCACAATATCGACTGCAACCACCTGATGGTGCTGCGCGAACAGCACTCCCAGCGAAAGCCCGACGTATCCCGTGCCAGCCACAGCGATTTTATAATTTTTCATAGTTCTGTTCTCCCTCACTAATTTTTTATTTGACAAAACAGCAAACAAGCCCACGGCGGATTACTCATGGCAATCCACCGTAGGCTCGATTCGTTCTCCTTATTTTTTACTTGCTGCTCACTTTGTGGGTCAAAACAGAGCTGCGACAAAACCTCCCACATATAGCCTCTGGATTCCAGCTTCTCCGCTGCCTATCAGCAAATAAACACTTTTGTTGAACGAGTCGAGCCGTCAAAACCCTTTAGTTATCGTGGTATTTCTTGGTTGACCCTATTATATCTCTAGCCCCAGTCCCGACAATGGTATTTTTGTATTTGTACATTTTCTTTATCACTCAATTCTTATATTTGTTGCTTCATTATGTTATAACCGTTTCATTTGCATATTTTTCAATGGCTCTCACGCCCCTTTACTTCATGTCACGCAGAAGAAACACATTTTCATATCTTTCAGCAATTAATCCCCCAATATAAGCCCCTGTAATTCTCTTTTTCACTTTTATGTCATACTCAGAAATCTCGGATTTCTTCATCTTATCAGCCTTTTATATCAGTTTTACCAGACCGCCTTCCTTTTTCGTCCTATATAGTGCATTATCCTCGGCAACTTCACTATTAAATCCAACATTCAGCATTAAATTGAGACCTATCGAGTACAGCACCTCTAATAATGAAAAATTCACCCTACCAACCGCATGCCTATGAAAAAACCACATACGTTCTCTCAAATTCCTCAGCAGTTCCTAATGGTATGCGGTTCTAACAAATTTGATTCTGGAATACTTTTGAAGTATAATCTGCTCTCCAGCCATAAAAAACATCTATTCCCTATACATTATTGTTGCATGAATCTTTTTATTTGCCCTTTCCAGCTGAGGAAAGGCTTCTACTACTACGCTAGGTTGTGTTAAAAAGGTTGTTTCATAACTATTTACAATACTTTCCCAACTATAAGCCTCAACAATGCGATTTTTTGCTTTTGTCGCCAGCTGTGCAATTTCACTTGACGGCAATTCATCACACTTATTAATCAGATCAGCAAGGTTCCCTTCTTCTTTATCCCAATATATTGCAGCGTCTTTACCGACTTCACGATTAAACTCCACGCTTAACAATAAGTTTAAACTTGTACTACTTAATGCTTCCAGCAGACTTGGATTCGTTCCCCCGACTTCATGTCCATGAATATATCCATAAGCATTTTCCCTTATTTTTCTAAGCAGATTTTGATCATAAACCGTTCCTACAAATTTGATGCGGGGATCTTTGTCAAAATAGGTTCTTATCTTCAATTCTTCGAAAAATTTATTATTAATAGTGGTTATTATCACTAGAAATTTCTCTGTATCAGAGTTCATGAATTCGCGAATTATTGTCTCATAATTATTCTCCGGTACAAAACGGCCAACCATCAGGTAATAATCTTTTAACTCCAAACTCCTATCTTTCATCCATTGTATATATGTTTTATCAGAACTCGCTAATATGGAGGGTTTAGTATCCGATCCATATGCGATATATTTCGTGGTGGGATGATATTTTTTATAATCCTCTTTTATGTATTTCTCAATATTTTTACTATCGCAGATCAAAAGGTCCGCGTGCTTTACCATCAGTCTTTCAGATACTTTCCAATACATACGAACAGGAGCACTCCACTTCCTGCGTTTCCACTCATGTCCATCAGGATTAACATATAAGACCCCGCCTAATTTCCTTATCTCTCTCTTGAAATATTTAATAAAGGGTCCAATTCTACAAGCCAATACGTAGAAAATCGGAACTTTAATAGCTGGTCTTTCTTTACAATATTGAATACAATAGTGCAAAGCCGCCATATCATAGTAAATTGCCTTCGCAGGTCCGATGTTCGGAACATTTACATTAAAACATTTAGCCCCATTATATTCATAACGTAGATTATCATGACTAATTCGAGCAACATGATAGCGAATCTTGTCATTCGTCCGGTATTCTGTCAGTTTCTCAACAAAGGATTCAAATCCACCATAATTAGAAGGTATTCCTTTACTTCCAATAATAAATACTTGCTGCTTTTCAGTTGTATAATTTACATTAGTTTTATGCGTTTCTAACAGCTTTACTTCTTTACCATTGATTTCCGTTGTTTCCTTATTTAACATGTTTACCACTCACCTTTTTATAAAAGTATTTCAATATGATATTTCCCTCATTCCTCTTATTCCCTTTTCAAAATAAGTAAATAGCATAATTTATACTACGAAACGCAAAGCTGTGTAGACAATACATGTGTCCTATTTCTTTGAAGCTTCCCCTTTTAAAATTTGCATTCACTTAATAATTATTTTTGAACCGCTGCCGCAAACCTGCGGCAGCAGCCATTCCCCACACTCGGTCATTTACAAAACATATTCTGTTTTACCTATTAGGGCAGTGTAATAAATGCTACCGCTCCTGATTTTGTAAGATTAAGAACTACATGATCAGCTCTTACTTCTACGATTTCTACATCGATCCATGCACCGTCTACATATTGTTTCACAACAACATTTGTTCCGGCTTCAAGGCCTTTCAAATAGAAATTAATGGTAGCTACGTTGTAATTTGCTCCAGGGAAATCTACTTTTACTGCGTTTAAAAGGCTTCCTCCAAGAGTTGTAGCTTGAGCTTTCGCATCGGCAGCTACAGTACTTGTTACTTTGGACAATGTTGCTGTTAAATTAGTAACAACACCATTGATTATGATTTTACCGCCCTGACCAACAGGCATAGCATTTTCTACTCCCGGCGTCGAGATAACTGTATTGTTATAATACTCAACAGCGCTCATTCCACGTGCTGCAGCGAACTGAGCATCGAGTGCCTTAGCAAATCCTGCTACTACTGCTGTAGAAGCGGAAGCCTGAGATGCGGATGTTGAATTACCTGATACACTTCCTGCGTCTGGGCTCGGTGCTGCCAACACTGGCATAGAGATAAGAAGTGTTGTAGCACATAATAAAGCAATAATCTTTTTCATTGGCATATATCCTCCTTTCTTAATTCCTAAGTGTGGTCTATATTAACACCTTAATGTTAATACCTAATCGAAACAGTTCAGCCATCGGGATCGCGAAGCCAAAATTGCGTCCCTATGCAATTTCGCGAGGGTTGCAAGCGCCAAAATGCAATTATATTGCATTTTGTGTACATCCTTCATTACAGTTCAGCCTTTGGCTGAACTGTAATACCTAATCTTCCAGAATTACTCTGTCTATATTGCCTGCGGCATCCTCTATCAGCACTCCCAGCACAACGTACTGCTTTGCTTCCTCCCGGATATCACCGTTAAGCGTCACAAGAAAATGATATGGTGTCAAATCCTCCCATCCTTCTCTTAGGTTCTTTCCCATTTCTCTCAAACCATATATCTGCTGCAAATAATCTATACAGCCTTCATAAGTGGTATAATCATATCTTCTTAAAATATCGCTGCCTTCATCATAATAAGCTGCGAAGATTTCGTAGGTAAGTACATTACCCGGGAGATAAATATAGAACTTATCATTTTTATCAAAAAATTCGCTATCTTCAAATTGATGCAAGCTTGCAAATAGGCTATCATCCTCCATATCTTTACCATGTATGATTGTATTGAAGTCACACATATTCATCATATTGGGCATCTCTGTATAAAGCGCACCTGCCTGCCCCTCTTTCCCTTCCTGTGTATGGGTCTTATAATACTCATCAGACACAGCACTTTGTAAAACCGGATAATCAATATCCGTTCCCGGCACATACAGCCATGCGAAAATTTCAGGATTCTCTTTTTGGAGCACTTCGAAATTAATATGACCATCCTTTGCTGATTCTCCTGAAAGACCGACACCTTCTTCTATCACAGCCTCTGTTTCTTTGGACTCCGGCTCATTTATTTGTGTCCCTTGCTTACCACAACCGGATAAGCATATCAAAAGGACTCCTATTAACGCATATGTATATTTTCTCATTTTCATCTTCCCCTTCCTAAATCTCCCGAGAATATATCTTCCATCATTTTCTATACCAGCCTCCTTAGATAGGCTCATAGAAAATATGCAATATCATCTCATATAGAGCATCCTCATCGATGTAATATTCTTCAAATTTTTCTCCCTGTACAGTCTCTCCCTTCAGAAAATAAAACTGCTTTGAATCAAAATTATAGTCTATAGCAGTGGATACCAGATAAGTCACCTCATCTACTGTAATATTAGTTACCATCTGTGATTCAACGGCATTATATAGCTTAATAGGAAGTGAAATATCTTTCTTCGTTTCCGTTTTTATACTACTTATGGCTTCCTCCAAATACTGTTTCTGTCTCTTAAGCCTCATATCCGAGGAGCCTGCTATGTTGATATCGCGATAGCGTACATAGGAATATCCGCTCCTGCCATCAAGAAGAATTGTTTCTCCTGACTTTACTACATAAGCTCCCTTTTCTTCCTTAAAAGATGACTTTACATCCTCAAGAGCCGTCAGTTCGATTCCGCCCACCATATCTGTTAAAGGTATTACTGCGCTCATATTTATTGCGCAATATCCATGTATCGGCAAGTTATAGAACAACTTTTTTACTGCATCCAACTGATATTCACAGCTTTCCTCCATTCCATTGCCAAATCCATGCTGTACTGCAATTTGCGCCGTGACCGTAGTCATATAAGCACCATCTTCAGTGTACAAATTTACATCGGTCATCGTATTGCGGTTGATACCGATTACCTTGATAGATTTATCATGAGGGTTAAGTACCAATAGAAACAAAGCATCAGCCTGTCCTCCGTTTGTTCCTCCTGCCACTTCTTCCACATCATCATTTTTGTCGATACCCATAACAAGAAAGGTCATGATATCCGTATTGTAAGCATATGTTGTATCCTTATATCTGACCCAACCTTCCTGCCATTGCTGCTCTTCCATTGCAGATTCCAGTTCTTCCGTCAGCAGCTCAGGTACTTCTGTTATGGCCTTCCCCTGTAAATTGGCTTTACCTATTGCTTTTACCATTTGAAAAGAAATAAGTATTACTCCTATAAAAATAATGAAACCAATCCCTACAGCAATAAGTACTCTTTTTCTTTGGTCCCTCTTACGCTTTACTATATTTTCAGGATTTAAAAGCATCTCCTTTTCAAGATTAGCCTCTTTATCCCTTATTTTTTTCTTATTCATTGGCGCACTCTCAGCCCCCATATTATTCTGGAATTATTTAACATGTACTGTTAATGTCACTGGTTTTGATGTGTTCTTATTTGAATCCATTACAGTCAAGGACACTTTATAATCGCCCACCGTATTGATATCATACTTGCTGACATTCAAGTTGCTAAACAAAGTCTCGTAATCATCGATATCATCCGTCAAAGAGCCAATTACATCGACCCATGCCGGCGGTATCCCTTGTTTCGTTGTTACTTCTGATGCCTTTAACGTTATAACAGGTGCAGCTCCTATCCTCGTCTGTTCGGCATTCTCATTTTCCACCGACTGAGAAACAGAATCTCCCTGATTCGTCACTTCTGTTTCCGCATCACTATCCTGTTCCTCCAGAATATCCTCTTCCTGCTCTACTTCATCTTCTTGTTGGTCTTCTATGTCCTCATTTTCTTCAACAGGAATCTCATCCATATTTTCTGTCTCTATTTCCGGTGCAGCTTCTGTCTCCGCATCATTCAGTTCTGAGAGTATCTGTTCTTCTTTCTCTTCATTAACAAAGACTGCCGGAAATATCCTCGAAGTCTTTACCACATTTCCTGCCGCATCGCTTACCGCATAAAATACAACAACAGAGTTTTCTTTCTCGCTTTTAATGACCTTTTCAATTACAATACGATCTGTTATGTCTCCATCTCTATTATCTATTGCAGTAATTCCTTCCAAAAGCTCATACTCCGTTGTATCCTCTTCATATACTAATTCACTAAGACGAAACTTGAACTCCGGACTTATTCTATCCGTTCGAAACCAAACAACCCCGCATATAATTACTAAAATTAAATTAAAAATAGTAAAAATAATGGCAATCCATTTACTATGTTTCATCCCCTACCTCTTTCGACTTTTCTCTTCGTTTTCCATTACTACTCTATCTCTTCAATATCATCAATTTTGTCTATTTCCTCTTTATCTATTACAGAATTCATAATTCCCCCATTTTCTTCCCCATATTTACCATAATACTTGCCATAGTATTTTCCATACTGCCCATAATGGCCCTTTCCGTCCATATCTACCTTGTTCAGTACTACGCCAAGTATTCTACTGCCAGCCATATCCAATTGTTCCTTGACTTTTTGTACGAACTTATAGCTTACCGCGTTGCTTTCCACGACCAGAACAGTACCATCGCATTGCTTAGCGCACACTGCGGCATCAATGACACTTCCAAGAGGCGGTGTATCTATAATTACATAATCAAACGTCTTCCTAAGACCGCTTAAAATAGAAGCAAATCTCGAACCGCCCAGCAACTCGCTTGGATTGGGCGGAACAGGTCCTGAAAAAGTAATGAATAAATTGGGTATGTTGGTATTACAAGCCACATCGAGATAGGTGGCTTTTCCTATCAAACAATGGGTTAGACCCATTTTTATTGCTCCCGTCTTATATCTTCCTACTAACACGGACTTTCGCATATCTGCATCGATTAACATTGTTTTATTTCCTGCCTCTGCAAAGGCTTTTGCTATTTCCATCGCCACACTGGACTTACCTTCATTGGGAGTACAACTAGTTACGGTTATTACTTTCATATCTTCGCCACAAAACTCTATATTGCTGCGCAGTGTCTTGAATGCTTCTCTTTTTCTGTAATTATCAGTCTGACTGAATTGTAACCTTACCTCTTGCATCATTGTATTTTCCTTTTCTGTTTTTTCTTTTTCCCTGCTCCATCCGTAGTAAGAGGAATTAATGCCAAAGTACTAAGCCCCAGGTATCTTTCCACATCCTCAGAAGATTTAACAGTATCATCCATCAAATATTTAATAAGAATAATCGCACACATAATAAAAAAGCCAATGACTCCACCGACCAAAGTCCACTTAATACTGTTAGGACCTGCTTTTTCGGTTGGCATATTAGCTGTTTCCACTATATTTACCGCCTCAATATCCATTACATTTTGTATATGCTCGCTAGCAACTTCCCGAATACAGTTAGCTATATTCATCGCCACAATCGGATCAATGTTTTTTACCGTAATAGCTACAATACGCGTATCACTAGGCGTTGTAACAGTTACCATATTCAGCATACCGTCATAGCTTACATCCAAGGATAGCTTTTGTATCACTTCTTCTAATACATATCTGCTAGTAATCAACTCTGCATAATCTTTTGTGAGCTGAGTTCCTAATTGTACATCGCTATACGTGACTGACGCACTTTCAGATTTATTAAGAATATATATCTTTGTCATAGATTCATAAGTAGGATCCATAATAAATCTGCTGAATAGAAAACAAAGCAGGGCCGTAAAAAGTCCTACACTCATTATCATTCCAAGATGTCTCCATAAAACGCCCCACATCTCCAGCAAATCTATCTCTATCATATCGTTATCTTTTTGATTTTCCATTTCACGTTCTCCTAGGGTAACTTATATATATTCATTACCGAGTACTTTTGCCGGGTTTTCACACAAAAGTCTCCTCATATAATCTTTTCCATACTTCCTGCTTATATATTTGGCGCAGTCCTTTAAGAAGGGACCTCTCTTATCTGTGTTATGGGCATCCGTTGCCACAAAATGTACTAATTCATTTTTGAGAAGATATTTGGTATAGCTTTTTGTCCGATACCCCATTCCTCCCATGATACTTCCTGCATTTACTTGTATATAACAACCCATCTCAATAATATCTTCGATACCTTCTTGCCTTGAAAATAATTTTTCATATCGTTCTGCATGAGCCACTATCGGGCGATATCCTCCGGACAATAATTGGTATAACCCGTTTCGTATATAGTCGAACTCGTCCATTGGACCAAATTCCACCAATACATAGGAGGAATCTGCCATGCGAAATACTTTATCATTCTCCAGTCCCATTAGTGCTTCACTGTGATAATACACTTCATTACCATCATAAAGTTTTATCTCCAGACCTTCCTCTTCAACCTTCCCACGGAGTTTATCCGTAAGCATCCGTATCTTTTCCTTGTCCGCATTATGATGCATCGGTTTATAATGCGGAGTCAAAACAATATGCTTAATTCCGTTATCACATGCAATTTGCAGCATCCTCATACTCATCTCTATATCCTGTGCCCCATCATCTATACCGGGGAGAATATGAGAATGGATGTCCACAAATTCCCCTATCATTTCTCTCATATCTTCATCCACACCACATCATCTTTTTTTATTTCTACGTTTTAAACGCATATAGAATACCAGTTTTAAACATCATTATTATATATGTTTAAAACTGGTATTGTCAACCTCACTATAACAAGATAATAGATAGTGATTTGGAACTATTTGGTAATTATGCCGAAAATTATTTGTTTATTTCTTGAAATCGTTATTTTTTTCACTAAATTAACAAAATTTCCAATGAATTGACATTTTACAACTAATAGTAAACTTATTATGGAGGATTTGTTTATGAAGAAAACTTATGACCGGCTCGCGGCCGGGGACAGGCTACGCCTCAAGCGTACCCTTCTTGAGATGACTCAGGATGAAATGGCGGAGAAAATAGGACGTGCTACTAAATATTATGCGGATATCGAACGCGGAAATTGTGGGATGTCAATTGAAACTCTCCTAGCCCTGTCAGAAACACTAAATATGTCTTTGGACTATATTATTCTAGGCACAAACAACACTGACAGTGCAAATCACACAGACGAAAGTCTGGCCGTCATTAGCCTGCTAAACAATTGTGACGAAAGAACGCGCCGCTATGCATTGAGAATGCTAAAGATTTTTCTGATTGCTTGTAGTAATAGCGAACAGGACACCGGATTCGATAGTAACACTAACATATGATAACATCTCTTTTCCTCTGATCAAAAGCAATCAAAAAAGCCCACGAAACGACCCCCATCGTTTCGCAGACCTTAGCACATACTTCCCTCTAATTCCCCTACTACTAACTGTAAAAACTTTTATATTGACTTACATTGAATACCAGATGACTCTTTTCATAGATTCTAAACTTCTCCAGATATGCATTTTCTTTCGGAATCCATTCCGTTTCGAATCGCTGGAACATTTCCTCACCGTTCCTTTTTAAGATCCGCTCCCGTTGCTCCTCTTTTCCGATATTAAGAGCAACTGTCAAATCATAAATTTCTCCGAAGTAGGGATGCATGCTATAGGAACCTTCTACAATGTTGATTACTTGCGGGGTAATTGTCATCTCCTCTTCAAGGACCTGCAGTTTACAGCTATAAGGCTGGTAAATTGCAGTTTCTCCTTGCTGTATCTGCCGAAGAATCGGATAAAAGCGTTCATAATCCACATTACCGCCTATCTCTTCCAGCCTTTCCTCTGTTCTCTGAGAGGGTCTTAGGAAGAAATCATCCATATGAAAGAGATTGCCGCCAAGCTCTTCTTTAAGCCGCTCGCCGAGCGTACTCTTACCACTTCCGCTCTTTCCATCGATCGCAATCAAGATTGGCTGATTCGGCTTCTTACTTTTCTCTTCTTTAATCCGAATAATTTTCTCTTTAATTTCTGTTAACATCGACTTTCTATTCCATAACCTTAGATTTTTTGAAGATCATTATCAGAACCGGGATAAGTACAAGCTGCAAAATAATTCCCGGTATTGCATTAAGGAACATCCCTGCCATGAACATCTGCATGGAATATCCATTTCCTCCGATTCCATACAATACTACGTTGGCAGCACCCGCCACAATGCGTCCGGCAATCATCGCCGCAATCAGAGCGACATAAATCATACTGTTCTTCTTCGGCAGTCTGCGATATAAGAAGCCGGTTACGAAGCCATATACTGCCAGCTCACATGCCATGGATACCGCTACGGGGAACATCGGAGGCATACCGAACATCATGCTTCGAAGGAGCGGAACGATAAAGCCGATTGCTGCCCCATATGGTCCGCCGCAAATAAATCCTCCAATGAGTACCGGTAAATGCATGGGGAGCAGCATATTTCCTATACTTTGAATCTGACCCGTCAAAAAGGGAAGTACCACTCCGAGCGCAATAAGTAATCCCGACCACACAAGTTTATACGTTTTTGATCTGTTCATTTGTTTTCCTCGTTTTCTTGTAAAAAGAACAAAAAAGTACCAAAAGATGACAACCCTTCGATTGTCCATACCTTCTGGTACTTCGCTTTCTACATAAATTAAATATTATATATTCAGTGATTTTTAATCACTAAATATATAGTGATACGTTCAAACATTCGTACTTCTGTACGAAGAGCAGCTTCTGCTACTCAATTAATCAATAGTATAACAAGCTCTCTCTAAGCCGTCAAATAGTTTTTCATAACGCGCAGTGCATTCTTCTCCAATCTGGATACCTGTGCCTGAGAGATTCCTATCATATCAGCAACTTCCATTTGCGTTTTTCCTTCGAAGAATCGCAAGCTGATAATCTCATGTTCTCTCTCTCCCAATCGCTTCATAGCTTCACTGAGCGAAAGATGCTCCACCCATGTCTCTTCCTTATTCTTCTTATCACTGATTTGATCCATCACATAAAGCGTATCTCCTCCATCCGTGAAAACAGGGTCGTACAGACTCATAGGATTTTGTATGGCATCTAATGCATACACGATATCCTCTTTTGCGATCCCTATTTCTGTAGCAATTTCATTGATGGTAGGCTCCTTTAGATTCCGTTTCATCAGATTTTCCTTGGCATAAATCGCCTTATATGCAGTATCCTTTAAGGAACGGCTCACCCGAATAGCATTATTATCCCGAAGAAAACGCCTGATTTCTCCGATAATCATGGGCACCGCATAAGTGGAAAACTTCACATTCAACGAAGAGTCGAAGTTATCGATTGCCTTAATAAGTCCGATGCAGCCGATTTGAAATAAATCATCCACATTCTCATTGCTGGAAGAAAACCTTTTAATAACGCTAAGCACAAGCCGTAGATTTCCCTCGATGTATTGTTGCCTAGCCTCTTTATCCCCCTCTTCAATTCTGGAAAATAGAGCTTCTTTTTCCGCATTTTTAAGAAGCGGCAGCTTCGACGTATTTACTCCGCATATTTCCACTTTTCCCTGTACCATTTTTACGCCTCCTGCATTGATCATTTTACTTAGATGATTTACAAAAAGAGGTAAAAATATACATGGGAAAAACAGGAATCCAAAAAATTGTATCAAAGTCGTTTTACAGGAACCGGTCTTTTTAATCTGCATATAATAGAGTAAGTATAAACAGGATGTGTTTCTATGCTCTTTTCCGAATTAAGATGCAAACAAGTTATCAACCTTAAAGACTGCAAATGTCTTGGACGGGTAAACGACCTGGAATTCGACGAATGCAGCGGACAAATATGCAAAATTATCGTCTCAAACGGCAACCGATTCGCTTGCTGGTTTAATAATGAACCTGAATATATTATCTGCTTTAAAGATATTAAGAAAATTGGCCCCGATATTATTATTGTAGATATTGGCCGCTGATAATTTGTAACAGTTCAGTACCCTCACTACTCTTCTCTTATCAACTCCTTTTTTAGGCGCTTCATTATCTTTTTTTCGAGCCTTGATATATACGACTGGGATATGCCGAGCAATACGGCCACTTCTTTCTGTGTCATTTCCTGACCGTCCGGCGTTCCCAGCCCGAACCTGAGATTAATAATCGTTCTTTCCCTGTCCGATAATTTATTGATAGCTTTCATCAAAAGCTTTCTTTCCACTTCATTCTCAATGTCACGATATATGACATCCTCATCTGTGCCCAAAATATCCGATAACAGCAGCTCATTCCCGTCCCAATCCACATTGAGAGGTTCATCGATGGACACTTCAAGCTTCGTCTTATTATTCCTTCTCAAATACATTAAAATTTCATTTTCAATACATCTTGAGGCATAGGTTGCCAGCTTAATATTCTTTTCCGGATTAAAGGTATTAATGGATTTTATTAAGCCTATTGTTCCTATGGAAATCAAGTCTTCTACACCGACACCTGTATTATCAAATTTCTTTGCAATATACACTACGAGCCTTAAATTGTGCTCTATAAGAATCGATTTCGCCTCATCTTCATATTCCGTTCCCAAATCGCCTATAATCTCATTTTCCTTCTCTACCTCGAGGGGCGGCGGCAGTACCTCTGTCCCACCTATGTAATGAATATCCCCCTGCTTTGTCATGAAGAAGTTAGGTTCCTTCTTAACAATCTTAAATTGAACCTTCCCTGGTATTGCCACTTTAAAAATCATTTATTCTCCTCCTAGTCTTCTGATTAACCGATGCCCCTTTGCTTTATCAGGTGCTTCGCTGCATAAATCCGGATGCAATATCATTTGATATGCTCCATTTGCGGATATTTTATTTGTGCTGATACCCACAATTACTTTCTGCCATCGTATCGTTCCTTCCTCTCTTTCTATCATCAGTTCCGGTACTTCATATCCTTCCAGAATGCCATTTTCCTTTCCTACGCTATGATATGGTATTATTTTCAGCTTTTCCGGCATCTTGATGAGGGCGAGTTCCCCAAGCGCCCCCTCTTCTATGACGGACACCGGCTTGCCGCTAATCGGCTCCCTTAAGCTGTTACCTGTATCAGAAAGCGCCTTTAATGTAACTGTTTTCCCATATCCGCTTAATGTGACCGGGTAAACGTGGCAAGCCTTTCTTTTCCTTATCTGCTCATTCCACCAAGACAGTATCGCATATCCGAACCAACCGGCCCCTAAGATATACCAGATACTTTCTGTTTTATTATGTAAAAATGTAACATTCGCAAATAGGAACTTCATAAGGCCGCCCAGGAAAAAGGCATATACAAATAGATAACCGGTGCAGCGGACTACTTCCCCAATCTGCCTTACCTTAAAGATTACTGCAGTCATTATCATATTGATCAGAACAGGTCCTATAAATCTTTTGATAAACACCGGAATTCCCGGCAAAAGGAGCATCAAACAAAAAACTGCAGTTCCTCCAATACTTATACCCCATATCCTGGTACGCGTGGCAGTACGTCCCAAGGTTCTGGATATAAGCGAGTAAAGATAGAGATTCATCACAAAGTTTATAAGAAATAAGCTGTCAATATTTATCTCATACACATACATATCCTTAACGGATCGCGCCACCTCCCTTTACAAAAAATAAAAGCCGTTCTTTGTCCTCTCGGCTGTCATCATTATATAAAGTATCCTGTACTTTTTTTGTCAAAAGCACACCTTTTATTCATCGTATTTACCGCGCATACCGACATTTTAGGCTCCAGCACAGCCTTTGCTTGGGGCGCGCAGCTACGCATCCTGCACGAAGTGCTTTTATTTATGGGGCACGACCCATAATAAAAAAAGCACCACGATTTTCTCGTGATGCTTACATTTGTTATTCTTATTTTCTCTGAAGAAAATCCGGAATCTTAAGCGTCTTTTCTTCTACCGAACTTCTAATATCCGCAGGCTTATTAATGCCGGAAATTGGCTTCAAGGTAGCAGCCTGTGTTGTAACATTAGGTATACTCACTCCTTGATTCATCCCGCCAGTGTTCATTACTCCTGCATTATGTGTATTTTTAGGCTGTAAAGAAGAAGGGGTGATATATCCCGGCTTATAAGCATTACCAAAAGCTGCTGCTGCCTTCGTTCCCGCATCCTCAAGACCGGTCGCAATTACAGTAATCGTGCAGGAATCCCCCTTGTCTGCATCATACATCGCACCGAAGATAATGTTAACCTCGTCGCCCGCAAGTTCTTGTACATAGCTCGCCGCATCAGAAGCATCCGCAAGCGTGATGTCGCCGGAAACGTTGATAATAACATGAGTCGCTCCTGAAATCGTCGTTTCAAGAAGGGGACTTTCCACTGCCATCTTAACTGCTTCGCTGGCTTTGTCATCTCCTTTTCCATAACCGATACCGATATGAGCAATTCCTTTCTCCTTCATAACCGTCTGTACGTCTGCGAAATCCAAATTAATTACTGCCGGAACATTAATAAGATCCGTAATTCCCTGTACTGCCTGTTGCAATACTTCATCCGCTTTCCTAAGGGCATCCGGCATGGTTGTCCGTCTGTCCACGATTTCTAATAATTTATCATTAGGGATAACGATAAGCGTGTCCACATTGTCTTTAATCTTCTCGATGCCGTTAAGTGCGTTCACCATACGGGCCTTCGCTTCAAAGCGGAAAGGCTTCGTTACTACTCCGACAGTAAGGATACCCATATCCTTCGCAATCTTAGCAACAACAGGCGCTGCCCCTGTTCCGGTACCGCCTCCCATACCACAGGTAACAAAGACCATGTCGGCACCTTTTAATGCCGCCGTCACTTCCTCTTCACTCTCCTGTGCCGCTTTTTCACCGATTTCAGGCTTCGCTCCTGCTCCCAACCCCTTTGTCAGCTTCTCACCGATTTGAAGAAGCTTCGGCGCCTTACATAATTGTAAAGCCTGCTTGTCCGTATTCACTCCTATGAATTCTACACCGTCAATATTCTCATCAATCATTCTATTTACAGCATTATTGCCTGCACCGCCGACCCCTACTACTATAATCTTTGCTGCAGCCTCAGCATCGTTTGTCTTAATCTCAAGCAAGGTGGTTCCTCCTTCATCATTACCTATTAAACTCCTACATGTTATCATATAATTATTTCACTAAATTATCAACCTATTTTTCGTTTTTTTTACTTTTCATGGTCTCATTACTCTAATCTGGATTGAAACTTATATTCTTTGTGTCCTCCGTATAGTTTTCCATAGGAAGCGTGCCGCTTTTCCCTTCCAGCTTAGGCAGAATATACTGAAGCTTCATAATTTTCTCATCCAGGTCCTCACCGGAACCGAGAGTAACCTTCACACCGCCAAAATACAGTGTAAGATGATAAGCAGAATCGAAGAATATCTTGTCCGCCGCCAGCTGGTATTTCTCCAGCAACTGAGTAATCGTAAGTATCTGTTTAAATATTGTATTATTTTCCACAGGGAGGGGCTCATTTAGCACTACATACCCGAAACTCAGCCCCGTTACCTGAGATACTCCCGCAGTTCTTATCCCTGATGATTCCACTACGATCCCATCTTTATCGAAGTACATGTACTGCCCGAGGTATTCTACATACCCTGCGAGTGCCTTTTCATATACATTGATTCTTATTGTGTCCGGGGACAGGATGTTAACATCCATCTTTTCTACAAAAGGAACATTCTCTACCCCTTTGTCCTTATATTTCATTGCAAGGTAGAGGGAATTATTGCCATACCTTCCTTCCATTACCATTTCCATTACTTCTTCATTCGTATAATGTATGTTGCCGTCCACATAAGCGGTCGTCACCGTATATGTAGTGGTGATATAATAATATCCCGCCGCCAGAAAAGCAATCACAACAAACAAGCTAATCCCAATAATTACCAAGCTCTTATGTTGAATGAACCATTCTCCCAATGCCGGCTTGTCCTCATAGAAATCATAGGATTTTGGCATCGGTGCCTTTTTAACGGCTGAACTTTTCGCAGGAGAGGCTTTCTTATTTTTTTCCTCTGTAATAATATCCCCATTTTTAATCAAACGAAGGTTAGGATTGCTCTTTTTAGGGCTTCCTTTTTTAGATTTCATATTCCCGGCAGCATTTTTCTTAGAGGAGGATTTGTGGCTTTCGCCCTTCTTTATCTTTCCTCCTCCGCTGCCTGATTTTATTTTCTTTTTAACCGTTTCATTTTTTTTATTGCTTTTCTTATCCTGACCCATTATCTCTACCCAATATTTATATCCGCTCCCAGATTCCTGAAGTCTCTGCAGATATCTTCATACCCTCTTTCAATGAAGTGTCTGTTATTAACAACTGTCTTTCCTTTCGCACTGAGCCCTGCTACTACGAGTGCTGCTCCCCCCCTTAGTTCCTCAGCTTCCACCACTGCTCCCTCCAGCCGCTTTCTGCCTATGATATAAGCTCTATTTTTCTCTGTACGGATATCCGCACCCATCTTCCTTAACTCATCTACGATACGGAAACGGTTTTCGAAAATAGTTTCTTCTATTATACTTTCCCCTTTTGCCACTGCCATTGCCGCCATGATCTGCGATTGCAGATCCGTAGGGAATCCATCATAGACTTCCGTCTTCAAACAGGGAATAGCCTTTATTCTTCGAATTACGTCGATACCGAGTCCATCCCCATTTACGGTAATATTACCACCCATATGCTTCGCCGTCTCAATGAGGGCATGCAGATGCTCTATCGGCGCCTGTTCCAGAAAGATGCTGCCCGAACAGGCGAGTGCAGCAATTAGATAAGTACCCGCAACGATGCGGTCATTGGGAACTTTATATTTTACTTCATGAAGTTCCTTTACTCCCGTTATGGTAAGGACCTTGGTTTCCACCCCTTCTATATTCGCCCCTGCCGCCTTTAAGAACTCGCAAAGTGCCGTTATCTCAGGTTCCTTCGCCGCATTACGGATTACTGTTGTCCCCTCTGCCAAAGCGGCAGCCAGAATCATATTCTCCGTAGCTCCTACACTGGGAAAAGGCATCGTATAATCAACACCCTTAAGCTTTTTTACTTTTGCAGTGAAATGATATTCCTCTTCCACTATCTCCACGCCCATTTGAGACAAGGAAGTGAGATGAAGATCGATGGGGCGTTTTCCTATGACACATCCTCCCGGATAAGTCATAGCCACTTCTCCAATCCTGCCCAGCAACGCGCCAAGGAGCATAACCGATGAGCGCATCCTCCTTACGGATTCTCCTCCCATGGAATTCTCATTCACATAAGAGGCATCCACAGTAATCTGATTCCCTGACCAGGTTACCGTACAGCCGAGCTCCTGCAGCAAATTCTGCATATGGTATACATCCGCAATTCGCGGACAATTTTCAATAACACAAGTTCCCTTAATTAAAAGCGAAGCGGCCAAGATTGGAAGAACCGCATTCTTAGAGCCTTGTATCTTCGTCTCTCCTCGTAAAAAGTTTCCGCCATACATATGAATAGAATCCAATGATTCACCTTCCAAACCAAATTTTATAAAATAAGACCTATTCTATATATATGGTACTTCTGCAAAAATGTATCTTGTACGTTTCTAACTCTTTTTATAAATCTTTCAGCCTAATTCCTTTGGCGACACTTAGGACCAAACCAATTTCCGTCATCAAGAACAATACGGAGGAACCTCCATAACTGATAAACGGCAGGGAAATACCCGTATTGGGTATTGTATTCGTTACAACCGCGATATTCAGAATTACCTGTATCGCGATATGCCCAAGAACTCCCACTACAAGGAGCGCTCCGAATAAGTCCGGTGCATTATTTGCAATCACCATGAATCTCCAAATAAGAAGGAGGAACATAATAATGATGGCGATAGCTCCAAACAATCCTAATTCCTCACAAATAATGGAGAATATCATATCATTTTGAGCCTCCGGCAAAAAGCCAAGCTTCTGCATACTCTGCCCCAATCCTTTTCCAAGAATCCCTCCGGAGCCGATTGCATATAAGGCCTGCAAGGTCTGAAATCCTTTTCCGCTGGCATAAGCCTCCGGATCCAGCCAAGCCAAGATACGCTCACCACGGAAATTAAGTCCTTCGGAAGATGCGGAATTGACAATTGCGAAGATAAGAAGCGCAACTGCCACAGCACCGCCAATGCCGATTAGAATGAACTTCTTATATTCCGGGCTGGCCACAAACAGCATGAGCGCCGCAATTCCAAAGATAATAATGGCTGAACTCAGGTTATTGGTAATCTGCCAGATCATCAGACAAATCGGCAAAGGCACTGCCAGAATAGTGAAAAATCCCTTTGTAGTTCGTATCCCTCTTCCCATGCGGCAAACGAGACTTGCCAGAAATAGAATCATACCTACCTTCGCAACCTCCGCAGGCTGCAAGGTAAATCCGGCAATTCGAATCCATCTGGTAGCACCGTTGGCCGAATATTGAATACCGGGTACAAGAACGAGCATGATCAATACTGCAGAACCTATGTAACCGAGGGTAGCGAACCGTTCCCAGAAGTGATAAGGAATATTGGCTATAACAATCATTGCCGCTAGCCCGATTATTGTTGCAACTACTTGTTTCTTCAAATAAAAGGTCGAATCATCAAAATGAAGATTCGACTCGTAAGAGCTAGTCGAATAAATCATAACCAGACCAAAGCCAAGCAAAAACAGTACGATAAATAAGAGGCTATAGTCGAAAAAATTTTCCGATTGTTTCTTCCGTTGTCTTATTGTTCTTCCTTGCGCCACAAATACCATACTCCTTCCCTTGTTACTCTTTACAAGGCATTCACATAATCCTTGAATACCTTCCCTCTCACCTCATAATTAGGGAACATTCCCCAACTCGCACAAGCAGGAGATAAGAGTACCGCATCCCCGGATACTGCTTCTCGTGTACAAATCTTCAGAGCTTCTTCAAAGCTATCCGCACGGAAAATATTCTCAATACCGTGCCTTCTGGCACAATTTTCTATCTTATCTGCCGTCTGACCTATTAACACGAAGGCCTTCACCTTCCCGTCAAAGGCCTCAATCCATTCATCATACTCACTTTGCTTATCATATCCCCCGCCAATTAATACGGTAGGCTTTGACATCGCCCGGATTCCGTGGATGGCGGCATCCGGATTCGTCCCTTTAGAATCATTATAATAATCCACCCCGCTTTTCGTGGCGACGAATTCAATCCTATGTTCCACTGCCTGAAAGCGCTTTATCGTATCCAAAATATGTGCCAGCGGAACTTCTGCACTAAGTGCAACAGCGATGGCAGCCATTACATTTTCCACGTTGCAGATTCCTACCAGATTCATATCGTGAATGGTCATAATTTTCTTTCTATCGCTGCCTGCCGCCGGTCCGATACCTGCCAGATAGATATCTTCTCCCTCTAGATAGATACCACGCCCCAGTCTCCTCACCGAAGAAAAGAATAGAACATCTGCCGAACATCTCTCGGCAAATGCTTTCGTATACTCATTTTCATAGTTGAGTACACATACCTCTTTATCCGTCTGGTTCTCAGCTATCCGCTCTTTCACAGCCGCATAATTTTCCATGCTGTGATGTCTGTCTAAATGATCCGGAGTGATATTCAGAATCGCGGATACTTGAGGGCGGAAGTTCTCCGTTGTCTCCAACTGAAAACTGCTGATTTCTGCTACTACAACCGTATCGTCTTTCGTTTCTAATGCTATCTCTGTATAAGGATTTCCAATATTCCCCACCACATATACGGACCTGTAATACTCCTCCATAATCTGCCCGATCAAGGAAGTCGTTGTTGTCTTCCCGTTTGTCCCTGTGATTCCAATCAGCCTGCCTTTGGCATAACGGTAAGCCAATTCAATTTCTCCCCATACAGGAACTTCTTTTTGCTGGAATCTCTTAATAATCTCCGCCTCTACCGAAACTCCCGGACTAGGAACTACAAGTGCGATTTCTCCGACTAAATCCTCCGGCAGGCTACCGATTACGACTTCACCTTTGCTATCCTTTGGCAGCTTTGAAAGCACTGCCGTCTTCTTAACCTCCAGGTTCTCATCATATAAGACCGGAACTGCCCCAAGACGTATCAGCAACTTCGCTGCTCCAATACCACTGAGTCCCGTTCCGATTATCAGAACTTTTCTATTTCGTAAGTCCATCCAAATTTTCCTCTTTCCACAACTACTAATTAAATCTTTACACTCCAAGCAAAGCAATCAAGCATAAAACCGCAGTTATTATCGTAAATACTGCAACCACTCTTGTCTCCGACCATCCACACAGTTCAAAATGATGATGAATGGGTGCCATCTTGAAGAAACGCTTACCACCGGTCATCTTAAAATAACCCACTTGGATAATAACGGAAGTTACTTCTACCGCATAGACAAGGGCTACTATCGGTATGAACAAAGGCATCTGTAACATATAGGCCGCTGCGGCTACAAAGCCTCCGAGGGCAAGGGAACCCATATCTCCCATAAATACACTGGCAGGGTATACATTGAACAGCAAAAATCCAAGCAACGCGCCTACTACCGCGCAGGTAATAGGTTCAATGCCGCTGGCAGTTCCTACCGCTATCACAGTAAAAAAGGTGGCAATCATCACAGTCACGCTACTCGCCAAGCCGTCCAGGCCATCGGTAAAGTTCGCACCGTTTACCGTAGCAATTACAATAAAGAACAAAAGCGGTATATTTAAAATTCCCATATCCAGAAATTTCCCCGATACAAAAGGAATCTTCATCACGAGCGAAACCCCTGCATATTGGGTAAGATAGTAAGCAAATATGCCTGTCACAAGAAGCTGTCCCAACATTTTCTGCCATGGGCGAAGTCCCATGGAGCGCTTTAGGACAACCTTAATATAATCGTCCAGAAAACCGATCAGACCAAATCCAAGGGTAGAAAAAAGAATCGGCATAATCTTCGGATAATCTTTCATATATATCACGGAGGTCAGCGTTACGCTAAGTAAAATGAGAATACCTCCCATGGTAGGCGTCCCTGTTTTTTTCAGGTGGGATTTCGGTCCATCGTCTCTGACTGTCTGCCCAGCCTTCAACTTCCTTAAAAAAGGTATGATAAAGGGGCCTAATATCACACTGATAATAAAAGAAATTACTACCGATATAATCACTGTATGATTCATTGCTGTTTCCTATCCTTTCCTGAAGTCATCCTTTGTCATTATAATCTATTCTTTCTAAATAAGGAAGAATATTTTCAAAAAGCTGCCGGACGATCGGCGCTGCAATCTGTCCGCCATAATAAACGCCCTTCGGATTATTAATAATCGCTACTGCCATCACCTGCGGATTATCCGCCGGAGCAAATCCTAAGAAGGAGGAAATATACCTTCCTGTTCCTCTGGGAAGCGTCTGACTGGTAGCTGTTTTACCGCCTACCCGATATCCTTCTACATATCCATTCTTTCCGCTTCCATTCTCAACCACTTGCTCTAAAATATAACGCATAGTCTCAGAGGTCTCTGCCGATACGATATTTTGCTTTACAGGATAACTTAATTCTTCCACTGCTTCCCCTTGCGGATTCACTACTTTTACACCAAAATGCGGTGTAACTCTCTTGCCTCCATTTACAATGGAAGATGCGGTGACCGCAAGCTGTATCGGTGTAATCTGAAAGGATTGGCCAAATGACATCGTAGCTAGTTCTACTTCACCGATATTTTCTTTTTTGTGCATAATGGTCGCTGCTTCTCCCGGCAAATCCACACCGGTCTTTGAAAGCAACCCGAATTTCTTGAAATAGTCATAAAATTTATCCACACCAACCCGAAGGCCTACCGTAACAAATACAGGGTTGCAAGAATTCATCGTTCCCTGCACAAAATCCTCCGCTCCATGTCCTGTCACCTTATGACATCTTATCTTTCTGTCCTCTACCACTACAAATCCGGGACAACTGAATCGGTCATTCACCGTTACTGCTCCTGATTCCAATCCTGCTGCCGCGGTAACGATTTTAAATGTGGAGCCAGGCTCGTAAGTATCGTTAATACAACCATTTCTCCACATTCCATTCAAGGCATTTTGCTTTTCCTTCTCTCCTATCGGTTCTATACTTCCCTCTGGTAAAGTATAAGGGTCATTCAGGTTGAATTCCGGTACATTGACCATCGCCATAATTTCCCCATTTTGCGGATTCATAACAAGAATGGAGACACTATCCGCTTCCTTCGTTTCCATCGCCTGATAGGCTAGCTGGGTAGCATAGCTTTGAATATTCACATCCAGACTTACATGTAGATCGTTTCCATTAACCGGCTCCACTCTTTCTTCCCCGGCCTCTGCAATCTCCACACCTTTAGCATCCGTCACGGTTAGAATCGTTCCCTCTTTCCCCTTTAAATATTCTTCATAAATAACCTCCAGGCCGATAATTCCCTGATTATCCCCACCCGTGAACCCCAGTACCTTGGAAGCAAGCGAATCATAAGGATAATAGCGCTTATAG
The DNA here is from genome assembly GCF_030863805.1 of Kineothrix sp. MB12-C1. NCBI lineage: Bacteria > Bacillati > Bacillota > Clostridia > Lachnospirales > Lachnospiraceae > Kineothrix > Kineothrix sp. MB12-C1. Next base: position 3,377,876 of record NZ_CP132957.1, on the reverse strand, counting down.
TCTTCATCCACCTTTACACCGTCCAAATCGTACTCTCTTATCCGATCTCCTGTTTCCTTATCCACGTTGCTTTTTATTTTCTCGATAGCAGAATACTTTTCCACCCGTTTTCTCACATAGCTTTCCGTAAGTCCTAACTCTTTTACCAGCATTTCCACTACCTTATCGGGTGAAGTAATCTGATTGTGAATTACGGAGATAGTACACACTGTGCGGTTATCTGCCAGCACGGTTCCGGTAGATTCGATAATTCTTCCTCTGGCTGCTTTAATCTTTCTTTCTCTCTCATGAAGGTCCTTTGCCTGTTCCGTATAGTATTCCGACTGAAAAACCATCAGATATACAAGACGCCCTCCCAGAAGAAAGAATATTGCCGCACAAAGGAAAAAAGTAACCACGATCTTTTTGCGTATATAGGTCTTATTCTTTAATAGCATATGTATCAATAACCTCATAAAAAGGTGTTACTACAATCTATTATCCCTTTTATGAGGTTATTCTACTTTTCGTATTCTTCATCCATATTTAAAAAGGACTGTTGTCATCTTGTGTACTGTCACCTTGAGGAACTCCGAGTGCACCGCCAATCCCCGAAGGCGAGGCCGCTTCTCCTGATACGCTGTGTCCCGTCTCAGGATCTACCAACTCACCGGTATTAGGATCTACCGCATATCCCGTCTCAGGATCGATAGGAAATGTCTTCCACACTTCCGGAGTAGTATCTGTCTGGTTCTCCCCATCTCCCCCGGTTCCTTCCGTATTTCCTTCGTTTTCGGTATTATCAATGCTATTCTGACCATTTTCAGAGGATTCCCCTTCGATCCCTTCTTCCGTATCTCCTTGGGTCTCTTCCGGAGCGATCGGTGTCATAATTTCTATCTGTAATTCTTCTAATTCCTTTCTTTCCGCATCGGTCAATTCTTCGGTCATAAAGATGCCTTTATAAGGAAGCACTTCCGTTAAAATATTCCTTACGATTCTTGTGGCGAATTTCGCATCATCCTGATAGCGTACGTTCGGTCTGTCTACTACGACATAAATAGCAATCTGCGGATTATCTGCCGGCGCATATCCCATAAAAGATACTACATATTCATTATTTCCACGAGGAAGAGTCTCCGCAGTTCCCGTCTTTCCGCCAATCATATATCCGGCAGGGCGGGCTGTCTTACCGGTCCCCTTCTCCCCGGATACAACAAGATTACAATCTTCTTTTATAATTTCAGATGTAGTCGGCGATATGGTCTGTTTCAGGATACGCGGCTCGATATTCTGCACAGTCGCACCACTGGGACTTATAATTTTCTTCACCACATGGGGTTCATAATAGTTACCGCCGTTAATCAAAGAACTGAATCCTGCAATCATCTGTATCATCGTCACGTTAAATCCCTGACCGAAAGAGTTAGTTGCAAGGTCTGTAGGCCCCATCGTGTTTTCATTGTAAATAAGACTTGCTGTTCTCGATTCTCCGACTAAATCTATATTTGTTTTTAACCCAAAATTAAAGATATGCTGATAATCGATAAAAGTATTCTTTCCCGTCGCCATATTCACGTGCATCATTACTACGTTACAAGACCGCTCGATGCCTTCCGCCACATTAATGGTACCATCACCATATATATTATGGCATTTTATTTTGTGGTCACCTACTTCAAGAAAGCCGTTACATGTATAGAATTCATTGCCCGTAATCTTGCCGGAATCAATGCCTGCTGCCACGGTGAAAGGCTTGGCAACCGATCCGGGTTCATACGTATCATGAATGGTAAAGTTTCTCCAAAGAGCATTGAAATTCTGCTCCAGCTTGTCCGTTCCCTCCATAGCTGCAAGATTCTCTGCCGTTATATATTCCCCTGTTTTATTTCCCAATTCGTCCACCATGGGCATACCAATTAGGCTCTCAGGATCCTTCGTCTTATTTAAATCAAAGCCCGGATAACTGGCCATCGCCAGAATCTCCCCGGTATTGACATCCATAATAATGGCTCCTGTATTATTACTTCCGTTTCTTTCCTCGAAATTATCCTTATATTCATCGTTGAATTTCTTCAAATACTTTTCTACGATGCTCTGAATATTAACATCGATTGTCGTTACGATGGAGTTGCCGTCCACTGCCGCAATGGTCGTACGCTCTAAGGCAGCATCCCCGTTCAGGTAACCGTATTCTCTTCCCGGCGTTCCGCTAAGTACATCGTTGTAATATTCCTCCAGACCGTATAAGCCTTGATTATCGCTTCTTGTGAATCCTATTACATCAGCGGCCATCGTAGAGTTAGGATATCTTCTTTTATATTCTTCTTCGAACCAGATTCCTTTGATATTCGTACCCTGTTCCTTATCCGCTTGAAGCTCTTTGAATCCGCTGATTTCTTCATAGGTCATCTGTTTCTTCAAAACATAATAGGAAGATTCCGGATGAGAAGCAATACGGGAACGTATTGCAGATCCATCAATGCCGAGTTCTGACTGTACTGCCGCAATCGTAGGCTCTACAGCCTTTTCATCAGAAAGCATAATCTTCGCATCTAAAATAACATTATACACCTTCTCACTTACTGCCAGCTTCGTTCCTTTGCTGTCTAAAATATCTCCCCGCCTGAACGGAATTGTCTTACTGTCGTAAGCCTGCTGTGATAATACTTGCTTTTTATATTGCTCACCGCTTTCCTCATTAATTAGAATCAATCTCGCTGTCAATCCTACAAAAGCCAGTAATACTATCGTAAATAGTACCACTAGCTTTTTTTGCATCTTTGTTGTAAATTTATTTGCCCTTATTCGTCCGTCTCTACTCAATCTTATACACCTCTTATTCTGGAATATCCGCGATTTGTCTTACGAAATCGCTCCCCTCACCAGAAAACACTATAATTTGCCCCTCCTCGGCGTATCTCATCCCCAATTCCTGAATGGCGATCCTCTTTACTTCCTCTATATCAATGCTACTCGTAATTCGATTATATTCTTCGTCATTTGCGAGCTTTAAGTTATTTAATTCTCTTTCCAGTCTGGAAACATTTTTTATACTATTCGTAATATCCGATTGCAAACCCAGATAACCCGTCAGAATGAATCCAACGGCTACAATTGCACATGCCAAGAAAAATACATACCCCAGACTCATATGATAAGCCTTGTCCCGATTCTTGCGCGCGGTATGGCTAATGTCCTTTCTCGGTTCCCCCGGCCGCCTATCCGGTATCCTTTCATCCAGCTTTCTTACTACGCTGCCCTGTACATATACATTTCTCCCCTGTGTAGTTTGCCGCCTTCTATCCGTCGCCTGCGTTCTACCCTTATATTGTGCCATAGCAGTTTACCCTTACCCTCTTGATTTTATTTGTAACTTTTTCGTTATAAGCATTCAGCTTCTTTCAAATACACGAAGCTTTGCACTTTTCGAACGTTTATTTTCCGCCAATTCATCCTCCCCAGGTAAGATTGGCTTCCTCGTCACTGCTTTTCCTTTTGGCTTGTTCCCGCATACACATACCGGAAAGTCCGGTGGACATGTACATGGATTCTCATTTCTTTTAAAGAAAGACTTTACAATTCTATCCTCCAACGAATGGAAGGTAATAATACAGAGCCTTCCTCCCGGGTTCAAAAGTTCGATAAATGCGTCTATCGAATCCTGTAAGACCTCCAATTCCCTATTACATGCAATGCGAATTGCCTGGAATGTTTTCTTCGACGGATGGCCTCCTGTCTGCCTCATCTTGGCCGGAATTGCTGCTTTTATAATTTCATTCAGCTCTCCCGTCGTCTCAATGGGCTTGTCCTGCCTCGCCCTTACGATATGCTTGGCTATATTCTTCGCGAACTTGTCTTCGCCGTAATCCCTAATCATACGGAATAATTCCATTTCAGAATAGTTATTGACGATATCCTTTGCGCTCAGCATTTGCCGCCTATCCATTCTCATATCCAATGCCGTGTCGTACTTATAGGAAAACCCTCTTTCCAACTCATCGAGCTGATGAGATGAAACACCCAAGTCGAGCAGTATGCCATCTACCTTTTCTATTTCAAGCTCCTTAAGGACCTCCGGTGCATTGCAATAGTTACTTCTTATGATAGTAACCTTATCCTTATAAGGAGCAAGCCGTTCTCCTGCTGCGGCAATCGCTGCCTCATCCTGGTCAATGCCGATAAGTCTTCCACCTTCTGCCAGTCTTTTGGCTATCTCCAGGGAATGCCCGCCTCCGCCCAGCGTCCCATCCACATAGATTCCTGTACCTTTTATATTTAAGTTATCAATAGTTTCTTGTAATAATACGGAGGCATGCTTAAATTCCATCTTATCAACCATACCTTTCTTCGTCTGTTTTGTAACAGTTCAGACCCTCTCTGTTTTTTCACTCTTAAATGCCGAGTCCAAGCTCTGACATATGTTCTGCAATACTCTCCATATCTTCATATGCAGACTCATCTTCCCATCTTTCTTTGCTCCATATCTCGATACGGCTCGCCACTCCGATCAAAACAACATCCTTCGTAAGTTCAGCGAACTCCTTGAGTACCGATGGAACAAGAATTCTTCCTTGCTTATCCACTTCTACACTAGCTGCGCCTGCAAGAAAAAAACGGGCAAATGTTCTAGCTTCTTTGTTCGATAACGGTAAGCTCCTTAACTTTGCTTCGAATACTGCCCATTCTTTGTTATCGTACACAAACAAACAGCCATCCAGCCCCTTCGTAATCACAAACTCTTCGCCGAGAGCTTCACGGAATTTGGAGGGAACGATAAGCCGGTTCTTCGCGTCGATCGAATGGTTGTATTCTCCCATAAACATAAAGCTCACCCGCCACTTCACCTTAAGAACTTATAAAAAGTGGTCTGCCACTTCTTATCGTGTGTGAGTCTGCCACAGAAGGAAGGATAGATTTAAAATATAAACGATTTCTACCACTTCGTTCCACTTCACACCACTTTCTACCACTTTTAATCTGATTTTATACTAATTGGCCTTATTTGACAAGCCAAATTTAACATTTTCTTTATAAAAAACGCACTTTCTGGTTTCCCAAAAAGTGCGTTTTTTCAGCATTTCCAACATGTTGTGCGAACATATGTTTTTAATACTACATATAGTTTTTTAGTTTTCTTGCTATTCCGCTTATACGTTGAAACGGAACACAATTACATCTCCGTCTTTTACTACATATTCCTTGCCTTCCATTCCGACCAGCCCCTTTTCTCTTGCTGCCGCAAGGGAGCCATATGTCAAAAGGTCCTTATAATTTACAACTTCTGCCTTAATAAATCCTCTTTCAAAGTCTGTATGAATCTTACCGGCAGCCTGAGGCGCCTTTGTTCCAAGCTTAATCGTCCAGGCTCTCGTCTCGTCCTCTCCTGCGGTCAGGAAGCTATGAAGTCCAAGAATATGATAACTCGCCCTAATCAACTTCTCAAGTCCCGATTCCGATAATCCTAAGTCCTCTAAGAACATAGATTTCTCTTCCTCGTCCAACTCCGCTATTTCCTGTTCGATCTGCGCACAGATAACGAAAACTTCACTGCCACTGCCTGCTGCAAATTCACGAACGGCCTTAACACCCGCATTATCCGCACCGTCATTTGCCAGATCTTCCTCTGCTACATTGGTCGCAAAAATCACAGGCTTATAGGTGAGAAGATTATAGGAAGACAGAAGTGCAAGCTCCTCGTCATCTTGTGCTTCGAAAGTGGAAGCCAGATTACCATCTTCCAAATGAATTTTAACTTTTTCCAGTAGGGCAAGTTCTTTTGCAAGAACCTTGTCCATCTTTGCACCTTTGCTCGTCTTGGCAATTCTTCGCTCCAGAATCTCCAAATCAGAGAAGATAAGCTCCAGGTTAATGGTCTCGATATCCCTGAGAGGGTCCACAGTTCCGTCTACATGCACAACATTGGAATCTTCAAAGCATCTCACCACATGTACAATAGCATCCACTTCCCTAATATTGCTTAAGAATTGGTTTCCGAGTCCTTCTCCCTTGGAAGCTCCCTTCACCAGCCCTGCAATATCTACAAACTCTATGACTGCCGGAGTTACTTTCTTGGAATGATACATATCACCCAACTGCTTAAGCCTTTCATCCGGCACCGGCACAATCCCTACATTAGGGTCAATCGTACAAAAAGGATAGTTGGCTGACTCTGCCCCCGCCTTCGTTAACGAATTAAATAAGGTACTTTTTCCTACATTAGGCAGACCTACAATTCCTAGCTTCATATTGTTATTTTGCTCCTTTCAACTTATCCTCTGTTTTATTCTTAATAGTAACGGTTCAGTTACCCTTAATATTTCTTCTGCTCGCGAAGTTCACCATATAAAAGTATATAATTGCGGTATCTGACAGAGCTGACTTTTCCATCTGCCAACGCTTCCTTCACACCGCAGCCCGGCTCACTCATATGAGCACAGCCTGCAAACCTGCAATATTTTTCATAGGCGGCAAACTCCGGATAGTATTCCCGCAATTCCTCTTTTTCCATATCAAAAAGGCGAAGTGAGGTGAATCCGGGCGTATCCATAATATAGGTATTTCCGGAAAGGGCAATAATTTCTGAATGTCTGGTGGTATGCTTGCCTCTCTCAATCTTTCTACTGATATCTCCGATTTCCATATTAGCTTCCGGATTCAGCCGGTTGATAATCGAAGACTTTCCCACCCCGCTTGGCCCGGCTACCGCTGTTGTCTTTCCGAGGAGTAATCGGTGAAGTTCTTCCATACCTTCGTTTTCCTTCGCACTGACAAATAGCACCCGATATCCACAGCTTTCATATGCTTGCTTTAATTCTTCCTTTTCTTCCCGCGTTGCGATATCCTGTTTATTGAAACAAATAATACTGGAAAGCCCCTGCCTTTCCATCATAATAAGGAAACGGTCCAACAGATTAAAGTTAGGTTCCGGCTTCACAATGGCGAAAATCACAAGTGCCTGATCGATGTTAGCTACAGCAGGGCGTATCAACTCATTTTCACGAGGTAAGATAGCCGTAATATTTCCAAGCAGTTTCTCTTCATCCAATACTTCCATCATCACATCATCACCTACAAGCGGTTTTATATTATCCTTACGGAATATTCCCTTGGCCTTACATTCATAGATTCTGCCATGAGTATTCTCCGCTTCTCCTGCATAGATGTAATAAAACCCGGCAATGCCTTTGATAATCTTTCCCTTCATGCTCCTCTTCCCCCGGATTAAGATTCCGGTGTAAACTGTATTTCTCTCGATATCGTCCTCTGTTCAGAAACACCTTCTATCGTCGTTGTCTCCCCTGTATCCGGATCCGTCACCGTCTGTGCATCGGTAGTCACGGTATAGGTGAAAGTAATCGTACCTGTAGCTGCCTTAATTCCTGTATAGTTCACTGAAATAGGAAAAGAAGCCGTATTTGTATTCAAAAGCTGGATACCGTCTGCCGTATCCACGGTAACTGTTACATTTAATCCATCCTTATACTGAGGATCCTCTTCCGGTGTGGGAGCTTGTATACTTCCGTTATAGCTGTAAGTTGCCAGCTTCGGTCCAATGCTTACCCGCAGATCGATTGCCGTTTGGCTATCCACATAGGAACCTACCGAATAGCTTTGATAGCACACGAGTCCGGTTAAAGCAGCATCTTCATTATTTACCTCGGATACGCTTCCAACCTTTAATCCTGCCTCTGTCAACGTTGCCATAGCATCCATTTCCGATACACCGATTAAATTAGGTACCCTGATTTTATTATCCTCAGCACCCTGGCTGATGCGTATCGTTACTGCTGAACCGCTGGGCGCCTTCGTTCCGCCTTCCGGTGTCTGAGAAATAATATTTCCCTTGGGCACCTGCGCATCATAGCTCTCTGTCCTGTTAACACTAAAGCCTTTCCCTTCCAGATTCGCAACTGCCTCTGCGGTGGACTTTCCTACAATATTAGGAACTTCCACACCACTTGTTCCTGAATTGACTGTCAGGATAATCTCTGTTGATGTATCCACCATCTGGCCCACACCTATATTACATTCGAGCACAAGGCCTGCATCGTATTCCGTTGCTTCTTTGTAAGTAATTTCGGGGGATAGACCGAGCCCTAATAGTTCTGTTTTCACCTCTTCAATCTGTCTGCCTACTACCTTAGGCATTTCTACTTTGCCTGCATCCACAGTCTCCCCTTGCTTATCAGAACCTCCAAAAGGCAAGATGCCGAGAGTCTTTCCTACCAGGAACAGAACGATACACCCTATAAGAACAGCGGCAACGACAGCGAGTATCGTAGTGATACGCTCTACCTTAGAATCTTCATCCCCATCCTCTTCTTCATCGTCTTCTTCCACATCATCGATATCTTCCTCTTCTTCTACTTCTTCGTCTTCTTCCTCTTTGTAAACACGGTGGGACTTTTTATTCAGCCGAAGTTCCTCTTCCATGGAATCTCTTCGGTCGGACTGTTTCTTAATCTGAACCATATCCTTATCCGTAATCATACGTGTAGACGCTTCTTCGCTGGGATTCACAATTTTCACAAAGTCTTCATCGGGACTGATTAAGGACTGTTTCAAATCTGCAATCAGTTTTCCCATAGACTGATATCTGCGATCAGGACTCTTCTGACAACATTTGAACACAATCTGTTCCACGCTGACAGGTATCTCGGAAATATATTCTCTGGGAGAGGAAATCGGCTCCTGAATATGCTTAATGGCTATTGCCACCGTTGTCTCTCCGTTAAAAGGCACCCGTCCGGTCAACATCTCAAACAGAGTGATACCGAGCGAATAAATATCACTTTTTTCATCGCTGTATCCACCCCTTGCCTGTTCCGGCGATGTATAATGGACAGATCCCATCACATTAGAGGTAATGGTATTACTCGTGGCCGCCTTCGCGATACCAAAGTCCGTTACCTTTACCTTGCCTTCTTTCGAAATAATAATATTCTGGGGCTTAATATCCCTATGAATAATATGATTATTATGTGCGGCTTCAATTCCCATGGAAATCTGTATGGCAATGCTGACAGCTTCCTTTACGGAAAGACGTGCCTTCTTTTCAATGTACTGCTTCAGCGTAATACCTTCCACTAACTCCATCACAATATAGTAAATGCCGTTTTCTTCACCTACATCATATACATTTACTATATTAGGATGCATAAGACCTGCTGCCGCCTGGGCTTCCACCCGGAACTTGGAAACAAAGTTCGCATTTTCCGAGAATTCCTGCTTCAGCACCTTCACCGCTACATAACGGTTCAGTTTATGGCATTTCGCCTTATATACATCCGACATTCCGCCAGTGCCTATTTTCTCTAATATTTCATACCGGTCTCCGATTATCATTCCAATTTTAATCATTTTCCACCTCGTCTGCAAACGGTTCGATAATAATTACTGCAATATTATCTTTTCCGCCGTTATTATTGGCTGCCTCAACCAATTCCTCCGCCTTTTCCTCCACATCTTTCCGGGAGCCCAGAATCCTGCGTATCTCACCGTCCTCCAGCATATTGGTCAGGCCATCTGAACACATAAGCACAATATCGCCGGGAACAAGCTCTACATTGAAAAAGTCTACATCTACCGTATCTTTGGCACCAATCGCTCTGGTGATAATATTTTTATCCGGATGACATCTTGCAGATTCTCTGTCGATGCCGCCCATGCGGACCATCTCTTCAACCAATGAGTGATCCCTTGTAATTTGTTCAATTCTTCTATCGTTTACTACATACAGCCTGCTGTCTCCTACATTGGCAACCTCTAAATATTTGCCGTTTAAGCACGTGGCAGCCACTACCGTAGTACCCATACCCGCAAGGTTCTCATCCTCCTCGGCTTTTTTTCTAATATGGGCATTGGCAGCTTCGATTGCCTTCTTTAGTATTTTCACGGGACTCTTCTCGAAAGATTGCTCGATTTCTCCCCGCATCGTTTCCACGGTATACTTGGAGGCATAGTCACCTGCATTATGCCCTCCCATTCCATCTGCAACTATGAATATATTCGGGAGATTTCCTACAGGTTTGTCCGATACAAATACATAATCCTGATTCAATTTTCTCTTTTTTCCAATATCCGTAACGGAAAATGTCTTTAACACACTAAAACCTCCACATCTGTTACTGTTATTTATCGTAACTGTTCAGTACCCTCACAGTTACTATTTATCACTCTTTATAGCTATACATCTTTCTATTGGTGAATCACTTTACGGCGAAGCTGCCCGCAAGCCCCATCAATATCTCTTCCCATTTCCCTTCTTATAGTAACATTTATTCCACTTTTTTCAAGTTTATTTTTAAACGCAAGCGCCTTCTCATGAGTACTGGCTACGAAATCCCGCTCTTTAATCGGATTGACCGGAATGAGATTGACATGGCAATTTAACGATTTTACAAGCTTAGAAAGCTCTGCCGCATCCTCCGGTGTGTCGTTGACTCCTCCTACTAAGCTATATTCAAAAGTAATTCTTCGTCCCGTCTCCTTAAAATAGTATGCACAAGCCTCTATCAGTTCATCCAATCCGTACCGATTGGCGATAGGCATAAGTTTTCTGCGCTTTTCATCTGTGGTCGCATGAAGAGAAAGGGCCAACGTGATCTGCAGCTTCTCCTGCGCCAATTGGCGCATCTTAGGAACAATTCCACAGGTGGAAACCGTAATATTTCTCTGGCTGATATGAAGGCCATTCTCATTCGTTAAAAGATGCAGGAAGCGCAGCACATTGTCATAATTATCCATAGGCTCCCCTGTTCCCATAACGACTACGTTAGACACCTTCTCTCCTGTCAAACGAGTGATGGCATATATTTGATCCAGCATCTCCGAAGGCAGAAGGGAACGCTCCAGCCCGTCCAAAGTAGAAGCACAGAAGAGACATCCCATCCGACAGCCCACCTGTGAGGAAATGCAAACAGAATTGCCATGTTTATATTTCATCCAGACACTTTCTACCATATTGCCATCTTCCAATGCAAAGAGAAATTTCTTCGTACCGTCGATGGCTGACTCTTGTACCTCTATCGCCTGAAGTGCCGTAAGAAAGTAGCGTTCCTTACATCTTTCTTTCAAATCTCCCGATATATTCGTCATCTCATCAAAGCTTCGTGCCAACTTCACATGCAGCCATTCATAAATCTGACTCGCACGAAAGGACTTCTCTCCGATGCCTTCCATATCTTCCTTTAACTGAGCAAGCGTCATCGATTTAATATCTTTTTTCAACCTTTGCATCCTACGTTCTATCTCCTCTTAAACTCGGCAATAAAAAAGCCATCGGTCGCATCTTCACCCGGTAAAAGCTGCTGCATTCTTATCAATTCAAAGGGGTATTCTTTCGAAAACCAATTCACTATCTTCTCATTTTCTTCCTGATGAATCGTACAAGTACTATACATCAAGGTGCCACCCGGCTTCACATACTGCCATATAGTGCTTAGTATCTTCTTTTGCAGGAGCGGAAGCTCTACAAGCGCTTCTTTCGTTATATTATATTTGATATCTCGCTTCTTCCCTATAATTCCAAGTCCTGAGCAGGGCAAATCGGCAATCACTACATCTGCCATTTCTTTTAAAGAATCATCGAAGAAAGAAGCGTCGTAAGCTTCTGCTTCTATATTAGAAAGCCTCTGACGCAAAATATTCTCTTCAATCAGAGCTACTTTATCCTCAGTTAAATCCCTGGCAAGAACCTTGCCGCTGCCATTTAACTTCTCCGCCGCATGGGTTGCCTTTCCGCCGGGAGCAGCACAGACATCGATAACAAAATCGCCTTCCTTAATGCCCGCCCACTCTACACACAGCATGGAGCTTACATCCTGTACGGTGAACAACCCTTCCGCAAAGCCCGGAAGAGCACGCACTCCATCCACATGCTCCAATTCATAAGCATAAGAAAGAAGAGGGTGTTTTTTCACCGCCACTCCCAACGCATCCAGCTTATCAAAAAGCTCTTTCCTTGCTTTCGCACCGATTTCTTCCTTTAAGCGAATGGTAACGGGCCGTATCTCCAGCATAGCTTTTAACATCGCTTCTGTCCGCTCCTTACCATAAACCTCTTTCCACATAACAATCAGATGTTCCGGCATGGAATAAAAAACGGATAAGTACTTTACGGAATCTTTCTCTTTATCCGGATAGGCAATCTGTCCCTTCTGTCTTACAATCGTCCGTAGAACGCCATTGATAAATCCTTTTAGCGACTGAAAGCTGCGTTTCGCCGCTAACTTTACCGCCTCATTGCACACCGCCGAATCCGGAACCCCATCCATGAAAAAGATTTGGTATACGCTCATGCGAAGAAGGTTACGAATTAAGGGCTTCATCTTTTTAACAGGGGTCTTTGAATAGCTATCCAGAATATAATCTATCTGAATTTTTCGTTCCAATGTCCCCTCTGTCACCCTTTTCATAAATGCCTTTTCCTGTGCAGTCAGATAATCGTACTTATCCAACACATTACGCATTAAAATATGGCTGTATGTCTTCTCCTTTTCTATCTCAAGCAACATATCCAGAATCAGTTCTCTTATATCGACCTTCGCTTTAGTCATCGCGCCTTCTTCCTCCGAACAGAAGCAGCAGACGCAGAAGCTGCAGAATCGACGAAGCAACTGCTGCCACATAAGTAAGTGCTGCCGCATTCAGCACCCTCTTGCATCCCTCTACTTCTTCTCCTGCAGTAATACCATAATCGGTAAGCATCGCAAGCGCTCTTGATGATGCGTTATATTCTACAGGAAGCGTCACAATCTGAAATAACACCGCCAGAGCGAACACCCAAATTCCTATTTGCACAAGACTGGAATACATGCCGAGAACAACACCTAATATAATCAGAGGAACACTGATGGTGGAACTAATGCTCGCGATGGGAGCAAGTACACCCCGGAACTTCAACGGTAGGTATTCTTCCTGATGCTGCACTGCATGTCCGCACTCATGGGCTGCCACACCAATGGCTGCAATAGAGGTGGATTGATAGGTACGATCTGAAAGTCTCAGCACTTTATTTCTCGGATCATAGTGATCGGTCAGGTTCCCCTGCACGCGCTCAATTCTTACATCATGAATACCCGAGTAAGTCAGAATTTTCGCAGCAGCCTCGGCTCCTGTGATTCCCCTTGCACTTCTTACTTTTTCATATTTACTATAAGTACTATTTAGCTTGCTGCTGGCAGCAATGCATATTATCGCTCCGATAAAAACAAGAATATAAGTGGGATCCATATAATAACCATAATATCCAAACATCGATTTAACCTCCGTAAGATTCTATTTGTTTATCCAGTGTCATACCCGGCGCAACTTCATATCCGAGCAGAAAGTCCCTCACCCTCATTCTCTTCTTTCCTTCAAGCTGTACCTCTGTAACTTGCAGAACTCCGTCGCCTGTACATACATAAAAGGCATCCTTTTCCACCTTCGTCACCGTTCCTGCTTCACATTCACCTTCCTCTGTCGAAGGCATCGGCTTAGCCTCCCAGATCTTCAGTGTTTTCTTCTCATAATAAGTATACGCGCTGGGCCATGAATTCAGTCCTCTGATCAGACAGTCGATTTCCGCCGCACTTTTCGTCCAATTGATATGTCCCAGAGATTTTTTCAACATCGTTATATGAGTAGCTTCTTCCTCCTTTTGCTTCTCAGGAATAAGCTCTCTTTTCTCAATCAGGGGAAGGGCTTCCACAATAAGCTTCGCACCTGCTTCTCCTAATTTATCATGCAGGGATTCTCCTGTTTCTTTCTCCCCGATAGGCACAACGCATTTCATCAGCATATCGCCTGTATCGATCCCTTTATCCATCTGCATGATCGTAATGCCGGTTTCCTTCTCTCCATTCAAAATGACCCATTGAATGGGAGCAGCTCCCCGGTACTTCGGAAGCAGCGATGCATGGATATTAATACATCCATATGGGGGCATCGTAAGGATCTCTTCGGATAATAACTGCCCAAAAGCTGCTACTACGAAGACATCTGCCTCATATTTCCGAAGCTCCTCCACCGCCTCCGGGGCTTTGATTTTTATCGGTTGTAATACAGGAATACCATATTTTAAGGCACATTGCTTTACCGGAGGCATCTGTACTTCCTTACCTCTTCCTTTTGGTTTATCAGGCTGAGTCACAACTGCGCTTACCTGATGCCCTGCTTCTACGATAGCTTCCAACGCGCCTACCGCAAAATCAGGGGTTCCCATGAAAACTAATTTCATTCTTCTTCCTCCCAATCGGATACGTCCGTCAGTTCCCCTTCCACTCGATCCACATAGAGCTGACCGTCCAGATGATCGAGTTCATGGCAGATAGCTCTGGCCAGAAGCTCAGTTCCTTCTAATTCATAAGGCTCCATATTTTCATTTAATGCTGCTACTTTTGCATAGTTTGGCCTTGTTACAATTCCTGATTTACCGGGAACGCTAAGACAAGCTTCGTTTCCTGTCTGTTCCCCGCTCGTTTCTACTATCCTGGGATTAATCAGAACGTGGGGATCATCACCCGTCACATCAATCACTACAATACGTTTCAAAATGCCGACCTGAGGAGCCGCAAGTCCTACACCATAGGCATCATACATTGTGTCGATCATATCGTCAATCAACTCCCTGATACGGGGGGTCATTTCTTTTACTTCTTTACATTTTTTCAGTAATACCTCATCCCCAATTTCTCTTATGTTTCTAATTGCCATTTTCAATCATCCTTTCATTGAGTCCTGTCTTAATAAGAATTCATCGGATCGAAGTCGAATTGCACCACTTCTTTCCTCCATTCTTCCTGCTGTCTTCTTTCTTCGATATACAATTCCAGTATATTCTTTATATCTACGAGTTTACTATATTCTTTGTTTTTAATATATAACATAAAACGGTAAATGTCATTCACCCGGCTTACGCTGGCAGGCGCCGGACCGATGAGGTAAGTACCATGTCCTACATCATTTGCGTTTTCTTTTATAAGATTTCCTATGATATGAGCGAGTTCACTTCCTGCTTCCTCCTGTGGAGAAGCAACTAAGATGGCCAGCATATGGGCAGCTGGCGGATAGAGAAGGAGTTCTCTGTAAAGCATTTCTTCCTCATAGAAAGCTTGGTAGTCTTGCTTCGAGGCATGTACGATGCTATAATGCTCCGGATCATAGGTTTGAATGACCACTTCTCCGGGTTTATTACTTCTTCCTGCCCTTCCTGCCGCTTGTGTCAGTAACTGGAACGTCCGCTCCCCCGCACGATAATCATTAATATGAAGGGATAAGTCCGCCGCCAGAATCCCCACTAAGGTCACATTGGGAAAATCATGCCCTTTTACAATCATCTGGGTCCCGACTAAGATGTCGGCTTCTCCATTGGCAAAGTGATTCAATATCTCTTCATAACTGTCTTTCGTCCGCGTCGTATCGGCATCCATCCGAAGTACTTTTGCTTCCGGGAATTCCTTATGGAGCGCTTCTTCTATCTGTTGGGTTCCCGCACGGAATCCGAGCATATACTTAGAACCGCACGTGGGACAGCTTTTTACAGATATTTCTTCATGTCCGCAATAATGACATACCAGCTTGCCGTTTTTATGCTCCGATAGGGAAACATCGCAGTGGGGACATTTCATCACATGTCCGCAAGCACGACAGGAAATGAAACCGGCATAGCCCCTTCTATTTAAAAAGAGAATAATCTGCTCTCCCGCGCGCAAACGCTTTTCCATCAATCCATAGAGCTGTCTGCTGAAGATGGAACGGTTCCCTTCCTTTAATTCTTCCCGCAAATCCACCGTATAAACAGTAGGAAGCTCACCACCTGCCTGACGTTTTGTCAACTCATATAACCGATACTCGCCGCTCTTAGCCCGGCTATAGGACTCCAACGAGGGCGTCGCCGAACCCAGCACTACGAATCCATCATGCATGGAAGCGATCTCAATCGCAGTCTCTCTGGCATGGTATTTCGGCATGGATTCACTTTTGTATGTATTCTCATGCTCTTCATCTATAATAATCAATCCCAGATTAGGAAAAGGAGTGAAAAGGGCGGATCTGGGACCGATAATAACATCGATATCTCCCTTTTTGGCCCGCTCGCACTGGTCGTACTTCTCTCCTTTGGAAAGCGTCGAATTGATTACCGATACACGGCTGCCGAAGCACCGATAAAATCGAAGCACCGTCTGATAAGTAAGTGCAATTTCAGGAATAAGCACAATCGCTTGCTTTCCCCTTTTTACAATTTCTTCAATAAGAGAAAGGTATACTTCCGTCTTACCGCTTCCTGTGATACCGTGAATCAGACAGGTTCTTCGTTCTCCTTCATCATATCCGGATATGATATCGTTCAATATAACGCTTTGCTCATCACTTAAACACTTTTTCTCACCATAACTCTCACTTCGGGCATCCTTGCTATCCTCCACGAATTCCATAGGGTTACGGTAGTTATTTTCTGTCATGATCTGAATAGCACCTTGCTTTTCCAGACTATTTAGTGTGGGCATCGATACATGGAGCTTCCCGGTAAGAAGAGATACCGGAAGTTCTTCCTCCTCCATAAGGCTTGCCAGCACCCTTGCTTTCGCTACCTGATGCTTTTTCAGGCAGTCTTCATACAGCACTTTCGCCTCCTCGGGGGAGAGTAGGAGCTTACAGCTTTTCTTTTCCAGCTTTTTAATTTTTTGCTTGACCGGAAGCACTGTTTTAAGAGCAGCTATCATGGTCGAACCATATTGTTCCTTCATCCACGCCGCAAGGCGGATATAATAGTCCTCTGCCGTTAAGTCCTTCTCCTGTACGAAAGCAATATATTTTAGTTTATCCGGCGCAAATTCTGCCCGGTCTGTTATCTCAATCACATATCCTTTTCTTAAATGGTTGCCCGCCCCAAAAGGTACCGTCACACAAGCGCCTACTCTAAGAATTCCTCTCAGCTCATCGGGTATCTTATATTGAAAAGGGCGATCCACCTTTTCATGGGAAATGTCGATTATGACGTTTGCATAGTTTCCTTCCATTCACGCTCCTTCAGGATATCCCGAATAATATCTCTTTCGTCCATCGGATACTTTATCCCTTCAATCTCCTGATAGTCCTCGTGTCCTTTTCCCGCAAGCACAATAATGTCCCCCGGTCTTCCATGGTCTATCGCATAGGCGATTGCTTCTTTCCTGTCACATATCTCCACATAGGTTCCGTCCGTTTTACCGATTCCTATCTTAATATCCTCAATAATATCCTGAGGCTTTTCAAATCTCGGATTATCCGAAGTAATAATAGTCAGGTCCGCCAGCCTTCCGCTGACCTCTCCCATCTCATATCTACGATACTTAGACCGGTTGCCTCCGCAACCGAACAAACAAACAAGCCTCTCCGGTTCATACTCTTTCAACGTGCTAAGAAGACTTTCCAGACTCATTGCATTGTGAGCATAGTCTATCATCAAAGTGAATTCATCGGATACTTTCACCATTTCAATTCGACCCTTTACCTTCACTTCCATAAAGGCCTCTTTTATCTTCTCTATCTCTACATCGAAATGTCTGCAAATCGCAATAGCCGCAAGCGCATTATATACGCTGAAACGTCCCGGTGTGGTTACTTCTGTTGTGAAATTCATTAACCCTGTCACATCAAACACAACACCCAGTTCTCCGGGCTTTTTAATCAACTGTACGTTTTGTGCACGAAGGTCCGCTCCCTCACGGAATCCATAGGTTTCCAGCTCACAGGTATGTTCCTTTGTCACAGTTTCCCAATGCTCATCATCTCTATTTACAATACCAATTTTACATTGCCTGAAAAGAAGGCTCTTACAAGCCATATATTCTTCAAAATCAGCATGTTCATCGGGACCGATATGGTCGGGCTGAATATTTGTGAAAATTCCAATATCGAATATAAATCCCTGGGTCCTATGGAGCTTCAATCCTTGTGACGATACTTCCATCACCACCGTATCACATCCCACATCCGCCATCTGCCTGAAATATTCCTGTAATAGGTAAGATTCAGGCGTTGTATTGACTACATGGCTGCTTTTCCCTCCGATTATTACCTCAATCGTTCCGATAAGTCCTACTTTATGTCCTGCATGTTCCAGAATCGACTTCACAAAATAAGAAGTAGTGGATTTGCCTTTCGTTCCTGTGATACCGATAATTTTCATCTGTCTTGCCGGATGATCGAACCATGCTGCTGAAATAAACGCCATCGCATAACGGGTATCCGCTACTTTGATCACTGTCACACCTTTTTCCTGTGCCTCTTTCGACAAAACGATATCCTTTTCTACAACAAGTACTTTTGCACCTTTTTCCACAACATCCTCTGCGAAATCATGGCCATCCGATTTTGCACCTGTAATACAAATAAAAAGGCTATTTTCCATCACCTTACGCGAATCATATATTACCGCATCCACATGTATATCGGTCGTTCCCATCACGCATTCATATTCCAGCTTTTCCAGCAAATCGCTTAGTTTCCTCATTATTTCTTACCTCTTTTCTTTTAAAAGAATAGCACGGATATTTACTTTTTTCAACGTTTACCCTTTTGTCACTTTCTTATTTTATACTATTCAGCCTACGGCTGCCTAGCAACAATTTATGCACAGAAATACTGCGATGCAGTATTTCGCGCTTGCTAAACTCGGGTTTTATGTGACCTTCGTTCACAAAAACACCTCGCGGGCCTAAGGCTGAATAGTAATTTTTATTTTATACACTTTTAAAAAGGTTTATATATTCTTTATTCTTTTTAAATAATTTGAACACACTTTCTTCACATCTAAGTTTTATAGTATACATAAGATAGTTGAAGAACTCACTATCTCCCCCCTCATAAGAAAATGTGAAAAGGTCCGGTATTCCCGGGCTTTTTTGCATTTCTACCCTTCAGACCCGAATACCCTTTATCCCTGTTAGTTTATGCGCTGTAGGATATTCCAGTTCCTTTTGATTGTGAGTTATTAAAGGGGAGTTATTAAAGGGGATGTGGGCGTCTGTATTAGTTTGGGTTCCAGGCGCAAACGGCTGTATTTTCTAAATGGAATGGATGATATTGTGAATGCGTCCGGGCCGGCAGCAGGTACATCCCTGTACCGGCCTGCCTAAATGCCACATCCTTGTGGCATTTGCCCTGGGTGTCCTATATTCCATTAAGAAAATGCTAGCCCTTTGCTTAATGAAATTAAAACTAACACAGCCGCCCCCATCCCTCCACAACACTCAATCATATTAGAACCTCAAGATAATCGCCTGGCTTTGTACTTACTCTCCTACTTTCCTACATGTAGTGAGAGGATTACAAGGCTATTTTTCTTACAAATTCAGGACATGGAATAGGATTTTGTACGGCAATTATAGTTTTATTTCCTTGGAGCATGCGGCTCACATTTTCTTAAGGGAACGATACCAAGCCCAGGGAAAACACCGCACGGATGCGGTGTTTAGGAAGCACGGCACACGGATGTGCCTTGCTTACGCCCCGTCCACTTCCAACAAATTCGCCGTTCCATTTAGAAAATGCAGCCGCGAGCACCGGAAATAAAACTATAATTGCCATACAAAATCCCTTGCGACCAACTAAATTATGTGCAAAACCCTTACAATCATCTAAACCTACATATAATTCTGCATTACGATTTGTATCGTCTCTTTACCGGCATAGGTATTCAGAGATGGGTAGTAGGTAATATGAATCGGGATGTTCACCGTCTGTCCTCTTTGCAGGCGCGAGAACGTTTCGCCTTCCACGCGCTGCATCAGGAAGTCATGGAACTTTTCCAGGTCTCCGAAATATATCATCTCATAGGATTGTCCGGCCTCGTCGCATACACTATATTTCCCTACGTTTTTATTCTTTCCCATAATACGTTCACTTATGATTCGAACATTTTTCTGGGCAAATACAGGTTTTGGATTGCCCACACCGAAGGGCTCCAGCAGGTCCAGTTCCTTAATGAATTCTTTTGTCAAATAGGAAAAGGGCATGGCGACATCGATATGTACTTTTTCTTCGAAATCTTCCTCTGTTAAAAGGCAGGATTCATTTATCTTCTTACGGAAGCTTTCAATATCACTTTCTTCCATCGAAAGTCCCGCTGCCATTTTATGGCCGCCATATCTGGTGAAATACTCTTTACAAACGCTCATCTGTTCATACATATGATAACTCTCTATGGAACGGCCCGAGCCTTTTACCCCTTCTTCCCCCTTAGTCAATACGAAGGCAGGTTTTCCATATTTTTCACGAATTCTTCCGGCGATAATTCCGGCAAGACTCTCGTGGCATTCCGGCAAATAGATAACAAGTACCTTATCCTCTTTCCTGTTTTCGGACTCGATATAGGCAATTGCCTGCTCCGTTCCTTCCAACGTCAATTCTTTTCTGCTGTCATTTAAATTCTTCAACTCCTCGGCAATCTTCACCGCCTCACTCCTCTCCTTACTGCTAAGCAAAAGAAGAGCTCTTTTGGCCGTATCCAGGCGCCCTGTCGCATTCATGCAAGGCCCCAGCATAAAACCAATATGATAAGAGGACAGAGGCTTCCCGGTCAGGCCACATACATCTATCAATGCCCTCAAGCCTTCATTCCTCGTATGCCTCATATTTTCCAACCCACATTTCACGAGAATACGATTCTCATCCCGAAGCTCCATAACATCGCACACAGTGGCAAATGCAGCTATTTCCAACAACTCCTCCTGTACTTCTTCTCCATTTTCGGGAGATAAACGGGAGAATAGTTCCTGGATTACCTTATAGGCAACTACGCCGCCGCATATGTTTTTATAAGGATAAGTACATTCCTCCTGCTTAGGATTCACTACGGCATCCGCTCCAGGAATTAGATAAGCACGTCTGCCCTGTGTATCTTCTTCATAAGGAATTTCATGATGGTCGGTAACGATAACAGTCATTCCAAGTTCCTTCGCATGAGAAATCTGGGATGCTGCAGCGATACCGTTGTCACACGTAACGATCGTATCCACACCCTCGCCGTGGGCTTCTTCAATTAAAGAATCATTTAATCCATACCCATCCCTGACCCTATGTGGAATAACGGTATCCACATTAGCCAAACAGGTGCTCAGCCCTTTTAAGAGTATATAAGAAGAACAAATCCCATCCGCATCGTAATCTCCTATTACCCGTATCTTCGAGCCTTCTTTAATCTTTCTGCATAAAAGGGATACAGCCTTATCCATATCTTTCAATAACTCAGGAGCATAGAAATCCTCTCTGCCGCCCTTTAAATATCTGCGAATCTCATCTTCTTCTATTACATCTCTATTACGTATTATCCTTGCAAGTACCGGATCAATTCCATACTCCTTCGCTATTCTATTAAAATCGGCTTTTTTTGCCGCAACAAACCACTTCGCCATACCAACAACCATACCTTTCTCACAATCTATAGTAATAGAAGCTCTTCCCTATTGTATAAAAAATACGATAGGCGGCATAACCCAAAAGTTATACCGCCCTGATATTTACTTTATTAGATTAGTTCTTCTTTACAATTTTAGTGCGGAACACATACCATAATGCTCCGGACAGGCAAATAGAGGAATAGGTTCCACATATAATACCGACCATGAGCGGAAGCGCGAATTCACGTATGCTCGTCACTCCGAAAATATATAATGCAAGAACCATCAGGAAGGTTGTCAAGGATGTAAAGATACTTCTTGACAATGTCTGAGTGATACTTTCGTTCACAAGTTCCTTCAAATCTACATTCTTAGCCGCCGCTGCAACCTTCTCCCTGATTCTATCGAAGATAACAATGGTCGAGTTAATAGAGTAACCGACAATCGTCAGCATACACGCGATAAAAGTGCCTCCCACCGATATTCTAGATATGCCATAGAATACGAATACAATCGCAACATCATTGATCAATGCGATTACAGAGCTCGTACCGAACCGGATATCCTTGAAACGGAACCATATATAAATGAGCATGCATACAACTGCAATAATCACAGCAATTGCAGCATCGGACTGCATTTCTTTACTGATCGCCGAGCTGATAGTTTCCGAGGTAATCTTTTCCTCATCTACAGTGAAGCTTTCTACAAGAGCTTCTTTCATCTCTTCTCGTTCTGAAACAGTTAAAGTTCTCGTCTTGAAGATAACCTCATTCGTCCCCGCCACCTTCTGCGTCTGAACATCTCCGCTTCCTGTAATCGCTTCAATTTCAGGTACTACCTTGCTATCGATATCTGCAATGGATAAGTCCTCATTAAACACAACCTTAGTAGATGTTCCGCCTACGAACTCAAGGCTGTAATTCAATATACTTCCCTTTGTATTTGCGTTGATCCCCATCACAATAAATCCTGCAATAATTAATACTAAGGACACTGCAAAGAAAATCTTTCTTTTAGCGAGAAAATCGATGGTCTTTCTCTCTTTTCCTATACCGTAAAGTTTCATGTTCTTAAGCCCTACCGCATAGAATGCCTTCATAATCATCCTGGTAACAAAAAGTGCGGTGAACATGGATAAAATAATACCGAGCGCCAAGGTCTGTGCAAAGCCTTTTACCGTGCCGGAACCTTTCAGCCCGAGAACGAGAGCCGCAATCAATGTAGTAATATTACTATCGATAATTGCTGACATAGCCTTTTCAAATCCAATCTTCACTGCTGAGGGTATCGTTTTACCGGTTGCCAACTCTTCTCTGACTCTGGCGAAGATAATAACATTCGCATCCACTGCCATACCGATAGACAGGATAATACCTGCAATTCCGGGCAGTGTTAATGTAATTTCAAACGCATTCAGAAGTACAATGATAAGTGCCGTATAAATGGCGAGTGCTAAGCTGGCTGCTGCTCCCATAACATAGTACGTTACAAGCATAAATATAACGACCAGAACAAAGCCTGCCGCTCCTGCTTTCAAACTCGTACTGATTGCTTCAGATCCAAGCTGTGCCCCTACCACATTCGAACGAAGCTCCTCCAATTGAAGTTTCAAACCACCGATGCGAATAGTGGAAGCTAAGGCTTCCGCTTCTTCATAAGAAGCCATTCCGGTGATAACTGCCTGTCCATCTGTAATCTCAGCTTGTACAGCCGGTGCGCTGATAACTGCATTATCATAAATAATATAAATAATATCGTTGGTAGGATAAGCCGCCCTCGTCGCCTCTGCGAACTTAACTCGACCTTCATCGGTCATTGTAAGTTGTACTACGAACTGGCTATTGCCCATACTATCCTGCTGAGTGCCTGCTTGTGCGTTAGCAACATCCGTACCGGTAAGCACTTCTTCATTGGAAGAATTCATAAATACCAACGAACCCGGTTTACCTAACTCTTGAAGAACTTCATTTTCATCGGAAACACCCGGAATCTCAATGTTAATTCTGTTGCTTCCTTCCTTATACACCTGCGCCTCTGTACTGTAGTTCTCCACACGTTTTTGCAGCTTGTAAATGGTATCCGCCATGTCTTCATCTGTCGGATCTTCCTCACCCACTGCCTGATAGGTAATACTCACACCGCCTGCAAGATCAAGCCCAAGCTTAATGCCCGAAGCAGATCCCGCTTTTTCCGTTCCAATTCCCACTGTCGCGGTGAACACAAGTCCGCCTAGTGCCAATACCATTACAAGTAAGACAATAATCGCTCTGTTCTTCTTCATCTTCCCATTATCTCCTTTTATTCAGCTAATGCTGCTTTTATCATAATAGCGCATTCCACGCGCTTTCTCTGCAGTTCACAGCCTAAATCATAAACGTCATTGATATCACCTTTAAAATTATAGGAATTTGCCGCACATCCACCGCTACAATAGAACTTAGCAAAACATTCCTTACATTTATCCTTGGAATACACACTGCATGTCTTAAATTCATCTCTAATGTCTGTACGAAGAACACCCTCGTCCACATTTCCCATTAGGAACTCTTCCTGTCCAACGAATTGATGACAAGGATAAAGGTCCCCCCACGGGGTCACAGCCAGATACTCTGTTCCGGACCCGCATCCGGATAAACGCTTTGCCACGCAGGGGCCGCCTTCTAAGTCTACCATAAAGTGGAAGAAATTCACCGGCTTTCCCTTCTTTCTTCTTTCCAGCAGTTCAAGTGCCAGCTTATCATATTCCGCACAAAGCTTCTCCAAATCCTCTTCTCTTAGCGCATAGTCTTCCTCCGGCTTTGCCACTACCGGTTCCACCGATATCTGTTCGAATCCTAAATCCGCCAAATGTGCTACATCTGCTGCGAAGTCCTGATTATGTCTTGTAAAGGTACCGCGCACATAATAATTCATCTGCTCGCGGCTTTCCGCCAGTTTCTTGAACTTCGGAACAATCTCCTCATAGCTTCCTTGTCCGCCTCTATGGGGGCGCATCTTATCGTTTGTACTCTTTCTTCCATCGATACTAAGCACCACATTACTCATTTCTTTATTCGCGAATTCCATAATTTCATCATTTAGCAGAACCCCATTGGTCGTTAAGGTAAACCGGAACTTCTTATGATTCGGTTCCTCCAGGCTTCTTCCATACGCAACCAATTCTTTTACCACTTTCCAGTTCATAAGAGGCTCTCCACCGAAAAAGTCAACCTCCAAATTGATGCGGTTCCCTGAATTTGCCACAAGAAAATCGAGTGCCTTTTTTCCTGTCTCAAAGCTCATCAAAGCCCTTCTGCCATGATATTCGCCCTCTTCTGCAAAGCAATACTTACATGCCAGATTACAGTCATGAGCAATATGTAGACAAAGTGCCTTTACTACCGTCTCCCTCTTTTTGAAATCCCCAATATACTGCTCATAAATATCGGGAACATATAGAAGTTCATTTTCTTTTAAATAAAGGATTTCCTCCAAAGCCTCTGCGATCTCTTCATCCGCAGCATTCGGTTTATTCATATGTGAAAGAGCTGCTAACAGAGCACTGCTTTCTGCTGCCACGCCACTTTCCAACAGCCCCTCTACTTTTTTCATTAAATCATAAACAATGTCATCCACCACATGCACCACACCGCTATTTACGTCCAGCACAATATTATACCCATTGTTTCTATATTGATGTATCAATGCTACTACTTCCTTTCTACTCCGGTATCTCACATGAACGTATAATAAGCAGCGAAATGAATCGCTGCTTACAAGACCGTTTTTTCGCTTATTTCACCTTTTCACAACTCTGATTGCCTACAGTACAAGATGTCTTACAAGCTGATTGGCAAGATGTCTGGCATTCTCCGCATCCGCCTTTTTTCATAGACTCTTTATAATCTCTCGTGCTTAATGTTTTGATATGTTTCATCACAAAGCCTCCTTATGTTTCATAAACTTCTTGTAGTATAACATAGATTATCTTTAAGTAAAAGCATTTTTTTACTAACTTACCATGCCGCCCAACATTCCTCCGCCCGCACATAGAAGCAATACAGTCACCGCATTCGCACCTACATCTTGAAGACTTCTGTTAACAATTAGAGAAACAAGCGCCAGCACGACAAAATAGAGAACTCCTATTAAAAGTCCCCATAAAAATTTTCTGCTGCCCATCCGTTTCCCCGCTATAAAGCCCGCCAAAAAGGTCACTGCTATGTAAATTAAAATGATACAGATATTCACTACCTTCTCCTGCAAGCTGAATCGATACAGCATAAAGGCTAGCAAAAGCAACAGACCAGCGGTCAAGACATAGGAAAACAGCAAACACTTTAATAGAAAGATATTATCATATGTACTTTTTCCATTTCTCAATCCCAGATTCTTCATGCAATCCCCTTCCCCAGATTCGTTGCTATTCAGCCTACGGCTTCCCAGCAACAATTTGTGCACAGAAATACTGCTATGCAGTATTTCGCGCTTGCTAAACTCGGGTTTTCTGTGATCTTCGCTCACAAAAACACCTCGCGATGTTGATAACCGAGCTGTTACCCAGATTCGTTACTTATTACTTAAGGTTATTCCGGCTTGACACATGATATGCTATCATGTAATATTTCATACATAATAACTGCCATAAATTGTAACAATTCAGTTACCATAAGCTTCCCTTTTAGGAGCTACATAACTATATAAGGAGTGAAAATATTTTGGATACCCCAGGTGTCATACGATTAATTACTATTTTTATCTTAGTCGGCTTATCTGCCTTCTTTTCTTCTGCCGAAACAGCCTTCACAACCCTGAATCGAGTACGCATGAAAGCATTAGCCGATGAAGGCAGCAAAAGTGCTGCTACTGTTTTGAACATTTTGGATCATTACAGCAAAATGCTAAGTACCATTCTTATCGGAAACAATATTGTCAATCTGACCGCATCTTCTCTGGCCACAACGCTAGCTCTGGCCACTTTAGGCAGCTATGCGGTGGGAATTGCTACCGGTGTCTTGACTTTCGTTATTCTCCTCTTCGGAGAAATCGTTCCCAAAAATACTGCGATGATTTACTCAGAAAAACTTTCCTTATTATATGCCGGTCCTATTTTCTGCTTAATGTATCTTTTTACACCTGTGGTGTACATCGTAGATAAGATATCTTTCGGTGTTTCCATGCTTTTTCATATCGATATCAGTAAGCAGAATACATTGATGACAGAAAACGAATTAAAGACTTATGTAGATGTCAGTCATGAAGACGGCATTATCGAGTCGGAAGAACGCGAAATCATTTATAACATATTTGATTTCAGCGATACGGTAGTAAGAGACGTAATGATTCCCCGCATCGATATGGTAAGCGTCGATATAAATATGAACTATGATGAAGTGCTGGCTATTTTCAAAGAGTATATGTATACAAGGCTTCCTGTCTACGCCGAACAGAAAGACAACATTATCGGCCTTATTAATATTAAGGATTTCATTCTTCTGACTGATAAAGAAAACTTCCATATAAAAAATATGATAAGAGAAGGTTATTATACTTACGAATATAAAAAAACAGCCGATTTGCTTGTGGAAATGAAAGATCTTGCTGTCAATGCCGCCTTTGTTTTAAACGAATACGGTGCTACTATAGGTATGATTACTTTAGAGGATCTTCTGGAGGAAATCGTGGGTGAAATCAGAGACGAATATGATGAAGACGAAGAAGAATTCATTCAGCAGATAGATGAAAATTCCTATCTGGTTATGGGGGGAATGAAGCTGGATGATATTAATAATGCGTTGGACACTTCCTTGGAATCGGAAGATTATGATTCCATCGGCGGCCTGATTATCGAGTCACTCGACCGGCTTCCTATCGATGAAGAGTCCATTATGACCGACTCCGGCATTCGCCTGCAAGTTAAAGGAATCGGTCAGAACCGTATTCGGAAGGTACTAATGACATTGCCTGAAAAAGTAAATGAGCCTGAAACAGAAACTGAAGCATGCAGCCATGAAGATAATGTCTCCGAAGATATTACCTCCATCGAAAATGAGGATAACAATTCACTATAATTATACTAAATCGAGAATCTCAAGCGGGTCGTCGGCAAACACTTTGCCGCCGGCCTCTTCTTGTTCCTTCTTCGTACGAAATCCCCAAGTCACCGCAATACAATCCATTCCCACATTACGCGCCGTAGCGATATCCACTTCTGAATCGCCAACATAGACAGATTCTTCTTTCATACTTCCTAAGAGACGCAGCGCTTCAATTACCGTATCCGGCGCAGGTTTTCTGGCAAGATTCTCCCTCTCACCAATTGCTGTCCGGATATATTCTGCGAAGTACTGATCTTTTAAGTCTTGTACTGCATCATAATATTTGTTGGAGACGATCGCCATCCGATACCCTCTCTCCTTCAACCCCTGCAACAACTCCTTCACATGGGGATAAAGCCCTGTCTTATCATTGCAGTGGAGGGAATAATGCTTCTTAAATGCTTCGAACACTTCCTCAAACCGGGGATTATCCCTACCTTCCGGTATCGCAAGCTCCATAAGACGCATAACACCATTTCCAACGAAACGCCTTACTTCCTCCAAAGTCCGGAGCGGCATATCTGCTTCTTCCAATGCGAAGTTCACACTATCATGCAAATCCTCCAATGTATTGAGCAAAGTACCATCCAAATCGAAAATAACTGTAGTATATTTCTTTTCCTTATTCATAGTATTTATATTTTCTGTTCTCATCATTTTAATAAACACACCTTTCCTATAGACTGCACAACCGAATTATATGATATATGTACATTTTTGTAAAGGAACGCGTTTTATTGATTGAAAAATATTCTTTATAATGATAAAATAAAAAGCAAAATAAACACTGAGGATAAAAAACTATGAAACTAATGAAAAGAATCATTTATACATTGCTCGGATTAATGTTAGCGAGCGCAGTCGTTCTTGTCGGCGTCATTTTATTTGCTGAATACAGCGGCAGACGTTTCTCTCCCGGTTCCATACAAAAGATGGCCGGATTAGACCCGGAAGACTCACGTCTTGTTTATGACGAAGATGGCAATGTTGGAGAGCTTCCCAACACTTCTTCTGAAAGCACCGCTCCATCTTTTGAATCTGAGGTTTCTTCCTCTTCCGATACAAGTGATGGTATGAACGGGCTACCTTCCGATGGGGAAAATAACGAAGGCTCACAAGATCCCACACCGTTATCCGGGGAGACCTCTGAGCCTAATGCAGATGATAATATAGAACGCGTTTATATTATGGACATGGATTCCAACATATTCCATACAAAGGATTGTCCTTATGCAGAGAATCTGGCGGAGGGTGACCGTTCGGAAATGACTACTACCCGGGCCCAAGTATTGAATGCAGGGTATGCCCCTTGTACGAACTGCAATCCATAATTACTTAATCGTTATAAAGGACAAAGCTTGGGGATATCATTACATTTATTCTATCTTAAATTCTACTTTCTGCTCCTTAGCCTGAATCAGGATACGGTATAGCATATCCCCCCAAACGAGCTGTAAGCGTTCATCCTTAACTTGTATTTCTTCTATTTCTTTAATATAGCCGCCTATTATGACTATATTTCCTAAAGTTCCTATTTCCATAGTTGTGGGCTCGTCTCCTGTCGGGTTCGGCTTTTCATGGGTCATCAGGCTAAGCACCACATGCTCCGGCAATGTGGAAAATTCATCGGTAATTATAATTTCTTTTTCTTTCTTCAATACGGCATGACGTTTATAAGATTCGATTGCCGCTTCCTTCGGATAGGCTCCGGCGATATCCATCGTTATACCGCCCTCGTTGTCTTTTATATACCAAGAGACAGCCGATGCCGCGAATTCTTCCCCATCCCTTTGCATCACTTGACGGATGGTCGGAAGATTGTGATATGCGGATTGCATTGTCCATATCTCGTAACGCCTGGAAGAAAAGGTCTTTCGGGTATAAGTTTCTACTCCTATATCGATAAACATCGGTTTTCCATCCTTGTAGACAGTAAAGCTTCCTACATCGTTGTGGTTGTGGCTGTCTCCGTTTCCTCCTGCTTTCACTGCAAGAGTTCTGCGTTTATCTCTTACAATCAATAATCCTGTACTCGGATAATATGTATCCGGATGTATATCACCCTTCTTTTTCGAATCAAAAGATAATTCTTTTTCCCCATATTCCTTAATTTCCGCAATAGTAAAGGCATTCTGCAGCCGGTAATAAAGACTATGTTCCTCGCTTAGCAAAAGAAATTTTACAAGTTCCTCGAACCCTTCAGCCTCTGTGATCGCCGTCTTGAAATCCTTCGCTGCAAACAACATCAGTTGCTCGTTGCACGTCCTCTTTCCAAAGAGGAATTCCCGGACACCTGCACGTCCTGCAATAGCCGCGCAATCTGCAAAATTAATATAATATTTATCATCGATATGAACTCTGAAAATATAAGCAGCCATATTTTTAATCTTGTCTGATTCATAAAGCGGAAGAAAGGCATTGCCTGTAACTGCATTCAACACTTCTATCGTATTGAACAGACATAACCCGGAATGCCGGTAATATTGCGCCCCTTCTTCACAGCAGCCATCCTCTCCGTATTCTGCAAGAAAGTAATCAGCACTAATACAAGCTTTATCCATGATTTTCTTCTTCATCTCTTCTTCCTGATCGGTCAGAAATACACTAAGGAGTATATTCTGGGTACACCATATCGTCCAGTTGTTCATCCTCTCCTTGCCATCTCCCATCCACCAAAAATGGGTATTCAAATAAGGCTTAAAAATTCTTGTATCCAGCTCCGCTCTGATTCTTTTTGCAAGAAACGGTGAAACATCATCCAATACTGATTTAAGAAGATAATAAATTACTGCCAGCGTAGCTGCCGTCTCACAAGCAAACAAGTCTAAAACAGGTGCTGATGTATCCGGCAATATAAATTGCTGCACATCTCTGTTATACATATTATGTGCCGGCAGCCACCATGCACTTTCTTCACAGGTAGCGATAATTCCATTGATAATATCGTCCAGAAAGCGCCCCTGCCTTTCTACACATTCCGCAAGTACCAGCGTATTTAGAACAGTCCGCCTTTCGAAAACGACCTTTTCATAATTTCTCCTGTTCCCTGTACGGCAAAACTCCATATAAAGGACAGCCGGCAAGGATGGATATTCATATCCGAGATAGCCTTCGCCCAAGCGTAACATCTTTTCTTTCCATTCCGCATCCAATGCATCCCATGCCTTAGTATCCGTAATATCCGCATAAGGAGCGAATTTCGATAAATCAATATGTAATCCACTCATAATTTTATGAAACATAATAAACTCCTATCTGCCCGGCTTCTTACCATGAAAGGACAATTCCTTCCTCTTCTTCAGGTACAAATACTGCCACCTTCCCATAAGCTTCATAGCTTCCTACACGGAAAAAGTCTACTTCAGAAACAATCTCTTCAAATACGACCATAGCCGTATATTTTTCTCCGTCTTTTATCACCTCTACGCCCTGAGCTTCTGCCGGGGATAGAACTTTGCCGCTTCTTACCATTTCTACCGGCACAAGCCTCGCACTTACCGAAGGAATTTCCTTCGCTTTTCCCATTGCCAGCAGAGTAACCATACTTTGGAAACCAGATCCGCTCTTGGTAACACTTACTCTATCCCCTTCCGCCAATAGATTATATTCTCTGGAATAAGGATATCTGCTTAAAGAGCTGGCGCTTCCTTCTGTCATCACCATAAGCCTTGCCGAAGCCTTCTCTCCTTGCCATAGATAGCTATTGCCATCCTCTTTGGCAAGCTTCCCATCGCCAAAATGGAAATTCTGCTCATAGGCATGCTCCCCCTTGGCATAAAATTGGTCAAAAATCAGGAAAATGTCGGGCTTAATAAAGATGATTCTGCGCTCTGTGAGCACATTATCAGGTAAATAAAAATACCCCATATGAAGACCGCTTATATAGTCCGCCCTATTCGTTAATCGATACTCTCCCTTTATAGGAACTGCAAGCTTACCATATCCCCAGCTATCCAGGCAGACGCTGAAGTCCTGCCCATCCACCCTTGTGGTATTATGCGCCCCCGGCTCCTTCAACTTCCGTCTCAGCTCCGTATTAACATAAGTATAACGTCCGGAATCGATCAAGATATCTTCTCCATACATTCCGGCATCGATATGGAGTAAGTCGCCATGTCCATGCCCGCTTCCCAAACATCCACAGTGCATATGCAGGTAAGCCGCATCTTCGGAATGATCTCCTCGAAGTATATAATTGCCGCTATCGGCAAGAACTGTACTGGCCTCTCCAGGTATAATCTCAGCGATCTCATCGTACAGCATAAGAACTTCCTCTCCGAAATCCCATATATTTTCTTCCAAAAGCTCTCCTCTTGCCGCTGCCTTTAGCTCTCCATCAGCAAACAACAGAGCCCCTTGCGCCAATAAATCCCGTGCCAGTGTATCATCGCTATCCGATTGGCAGAACAACTTCCCATCCGGCTTTACCCAAGCTGCCAATGCCTTACACATTTTATGACCATTTACCAGCAGTCTTTCCGGAAGGAGAATCCCATTTCGCTTCGCTATATGTATAGTATCCAGAACACCGTGCAGCACCTCACAGTGATACATCGGACTTTGCTCCCACTGAGTTCCATCCCCCATAATCTGCATTTGAATTCCTTTATCGAGTCTCTTTGCCGCAATCTGCACGTAATCTTCCCTGCCCAGATAAAGCCCTAGCAGAAACAATCCATGATCCTGAAGAACTCCCCAATTACTCAATCTATGAAAGTCAAAAGAGGTTTCCTGCAAATATTCCCCATGCTCCTCCATACTTTTTTCCAATTTATCCAAAACGGATTCCGTCAGCACATTGCTGTCTTTTAACAATTGTATACTGCGTATCCAATTTTCACACCGCAGGCCAGCTTCTAAGCTTCTCCATGTATTTCCCTTACTTTCTTCCGTGAGCTTCACTCTATCTATCCAATCGGATATGAGGACTGCTGCCTTCTTCGCAAATCTCCCATCTCCTGTATATTGCCATGCTTTGGCAAGATTCAAGAAAGAGGTGTGCCTGTTCATAGCGTAAAGCCATTCCGGGTCGTCTCCGGGAATATGAGACCAGTCTATTTCACCTATAAAGGAAACTGCCTCATGAGTTCTTTCCATTTCCCAATGATCAGAAAATAAGAAGCGGTTATCGCAGACAGCCTCTGCCTGCGAAACCGCCCGCTTCATATCTTCAGGAAACATTTTTTTGCACAGCCTCGCTGCCTTGCTCGGATCATCACACCAAAATCTCATCTCAATAACCATGCCTTTCCTCTGCCGAATAGTTACGCTTTACCAATAAATGTTCCAATCTTTCAGCACTCTCACCAGTGCTTCTATATAAAAGTAATCTCCCCATGTATTACACTCATCCACTCCTCTGTCCTCCGGTATCGGATTGTAAGGAGAATTCTTTGCATATACTCCGTGAAGCAGCAATCCGTTGGATATTTTCGTATCCTTTACACTATAATTTTCTATTAGAGACACCAATATCTTCTCTGCCACCGAGCGATAATAAGCCGCTTTGTCTTCTTCCATATAATAACACATCTCCAACATACCGCATACTGCAATCGCCGCTGCAGAAGAGTCTTTCGGTTCGTTATCTTTCTCTGTAAATTCCAAATCCCAATAAGGAATCATATCCTGAGGAAGCTTGTCGATAAAGAAATCCGTCACCTTGCAAAACAAATCTATACACTCCTTATCCGTTGTATACCGATAAGATAATGCCGTTCCGTAGATTCCCCATGCCTGACCTCTCGCCCATGCCGACCCGTCTCTATACCCTTGATGAGTAACTCCATATGTGGGTTCACCCGTCTCCTTATCGAAGAAAAAAGTATGATAAGTGGAATTGTCCTCTCTAATCAGATTCTTAAGGCTCGTTCGCGTATGTCTTAAGGCAACGTCCCCATATCTATCGTCTCCCGTCACTTCACCCGCCCAATATAATAGAGGCAAGTTCAATAGGCAGTCTATAATCAGCCTGTAGTTTTCTACGGCTCCCAGTTCTCCCCACGCCTGAAGGAACTGACCTTTTTCCTGAAAGCGGGACATCAGATGATCCGCTGCCTTTAATGCGGCTTCCTTCCCCTTTTCACTTCCTATCAGCTTGTATGCCGCTACACAGGAGGGAGTATACAGGAAACCCATATCGTGATGATTCACATCGATCTTCTTATCAATTCTTTCTAAAAAGCTATCCACATGTAAAAGGGCAGTCTTCCTAAACACGTCTTCCCCTGTCATTTCATATGCCAGCCAATACTGCCCTGTGCAAAAGCCTGTGGTCCACTCTACATTTTCACTTACCGGGTAAAAATTATGTTCGCTATTGGATGCCTGAAACTTATCCTTGAATATCCCGCTATTTTCCCTAAGTACGGACAACGCGGCTTCCATCGCTCTGCTCGCTTTTTCTTTCATACCGATAACCTTATCCTTTCATACTACCCCTTAAGACCGCTGGTCGCTATCCCTTGTACAAAGAATCTCTGGAATGCCAGATATAATACGAACACAGGGACAAGGGCTATCACCGAAGCTGCCATAATATATTCATAATGTGCCGAATATTGCCCTACAAATAAACGGATACCGAGCTGAATCGTCTTTAATTTCGTAGAGTCAAAATAAATCATCGGCCCCATGAAATCGTTCCACACCGTTACAAAACTGAATATTGTCAGCGTTGCCATGGACGGCTTGGAAAGAGGTAAAACAATACGTGCATAAATGCCATATTCTGAGAGTCCATCGATTCTCGCCGCTTCCAAGAGTTCATCAGGTATGGATAGGTAGAACTGACGCAGCAAAAATACACCGAAAGCAGTAAAACTTTGTAATAAAATAATAGATAAGTGCGTGTTTACCAAATTCATTTTCTGCATCATAATGTACTGAGGCAGCATGTATACCTGCCAGGGAATCGCAATGGTGGCAACATAGCAAAGGAAAAGAAAATCACGCCCTTTAAATTTACATTTTGCAAAGCCATATGCTGCGAACGAACTTGTAATAAGCTGAATCACCGTAATAACTACCGTAAGCTTGGCGCTGTTATAAGTAAATAATGCAAACGGTATCTTCTTCCATATCATTACATAATTTCCCCACTGTGGGGCATCCGGTATCCATTTAATCGTTGTACTAAATACGGTATCTGCAGTTTTCAGGGAAGCGGAGAACATCCATGCCAAAGGTACAAGCATTACGATTACCACTATGATAAGAAAAACATACAGCGCAGCCCGGCTGAATGGATTTTTACGTTCTATCATTATTTGTCCTCCTCTACATAAAATCGTTGAATTTCTTTTCAAATCGGAACTGAACCACAGTTATCACACATACGATTATAAATAAAATCATAGATGCAGCACTGGATTTCCCATAGTTCCATGAAATGAAAGATTGATCATAGATATAATTAGCAATTACCTTAGTCGATGTTCCTGGCCCTCCGTTAGTGAGGGCAAAGATTAAGTCGAATACTTTAAAGCTGTTAATCGTAAGCATCATCACAACGAAAAAGTGTGCGGGTGTCAACATAGGAAATGTAATGTAACGGAATTTCTGTATCCCTGACGCTCCGTCTACTGTAGATGCTTCGTACAAGGACAAGGGAATATCCTGTAAAGCAGCCAGATAGATAATCATGAAATAACCGATGTTCTTCCAAATACTTACAATGATAACTCCTACAAGCGCCCAATCCGTAGATGTGAACCAACCCGGAAGGTTCTGCACACCGATCGCACCCAGAAATGTATTCACCGGACCGCCTATCGGCATGAACATAGCATTCCATACCGCTGCTACCGCAACTACCGATGCCACATAGGGAAAGAATACTGCACTTCTGAAAAAATTAACGCCTCTTAGCTTTTTATTAAGAGCTACCGCTATTCCGAGAGCGAATACAAAACTGAATAAAACAGTAAATATTACATAGATAAAAGTCTGTGACAGAGCCGCTTTAAACACCCTGTCTCCAAATATCGCCGTGAAATTAGATAAACCGGCAAATTCCATTTCATTATAACCATCCCACTTTGCAAAGCTTAGTACAAAGGAAAAGGCTACCGGAAGCATGATGAATAAAAAGAATCCGATAAAGTTTGGCAATATGAAGGATAGGCCGATCAATGTATTTCTCGTATTTAATGACATTCCCCTCTTCTTATGCAAAGGCTTATAAACGGACATCTGCTTTGCCATGATTTCTACCTCCTATTATAATCATTTCTTTTAAAAAGGCAGGCTTTTTAAAGCCCGCCTTTCAAAGCTATCTTTCGTTTCGTGCTAATTGTATGTTACTGTGAGCACCATATGTGAACAGTAACATTATTGTCCCTGAATTTCTGCAGAACGTTCTCCCATTTCTGCCAGACCTTCATCAACCGTAAGTTCACCGAGCATAATCAGATCATGTTCTTCAGCAAGCATCTGGTTAACCTCTCCAACCTTATCTACGATAGGGCGGTCAAGAGTAATATTCTTTACTGCCAATGCTTCCAAAACGCCTTCGGGCATGCCGGGTGCAACCGCGATCTGCGCGAGCATTTCATCGTTTGTCATAGCCGGAATCGCTCCGGTTGCCGCGTAGTGAGAAGCGCCTTCAGAACCGCTTACGAATTTTGCGAATTCCCATGCCGCTTCTTTATTCTCAGAAGCATTATTTACACACATAGGTGTTGTCGAACCAACCGTATAGCCGGCTTCTATATCTGCTGCGTGAGGAATCGTTGCCACTCCCCAATTTATTGTACTTTCACCATCATTGATCTTGCTGATAATCGTACTCATAAACC
The DNA here is from genome assembly GCF_030863805.1 of Kineothrix sp. MB12-C1. Lineage (NCBI taxonomy): Bacteria > Bacillati > Bacillota > Clostridia > Lachnospirales > Lachnospiraceae > Kineothrix > Kineothrix sp. MB12-C1. The sequence continues at coordinate 3,341,651 of NZ_CP132957.1, read as the reverse complement.
ATGTTCCCATAGGCATCATACCTACCTGCCCTAAGAGGAACGGGCTGGAGTAGTGAATGTTATTGCTCTTCAATGTTGCATAATCCTGAATAGATTTATCATCATTCTGCATGCGAAGCGCCATTTCATAGTAAGGTTTGAAGAAGCTGTAATCGGTATCCATGATTGTGTGCTTTCCATCCTGTACGCCCCAGTTTTCAACACATGCCTGCCATGTATGAATCAATGCGCCATAAGTTTTGCTGGCATCGCTGCCGGAAGTAATCTGTTTCGCTGTCGCTTCAAATTCTTCCCATGTCATATCATTAGAAGGATATTCCACCCCTGCTGCATCGAAAATATCTTTATTATAGTAAAGTACATAATAATCTGTACGAGCAGGTAATCCAACTACTTTATTATCGAAAATAAAGTTCTCTGCCAGTCCGTTATATGCGGAAAGGTCTACGCCATCCCTGTTTATGTACTCTGTCAAATCCGCAAGCTGTCCTTTGTCATTCAATGCCTTGATCGTATCTGCATCTTTAACCCAGAAAGCATCCACATCACTGCCGCCGTTTAACATAATGCTAAGCTTATTCGTATAATCTGCAGAAGGCGTATCGCTGATTTCAACCGTTATATTCGGATATTTCGCCTCAAAAGCCTCTACGATCGGATTGATATAAGGAGCGGAGTCCAAATCCCATATCGCAACTTTAAGGGTCACTTCCCCAAGATCTGCTATAGAATCTCCTGCTTCTTCGCCCTCAGCAACAGGTTCTTCTGTCTCTGCTACCTCCGTCGTCGTTTCCGCTACTGCTTCTTCTTTCACCTCAGGTGCTGCCGGTTTGCTTCCGCATGCCGCCAAAGCGGTGATAGACATTGTTGTTGCCAAAGTAAGTGCCAACAATTTTTTCAGTTTCATAATTCCCTCCATTTCCGTCGCGTTTGCAACGTCTTATATAAGTTTTTGTTGATTTTATTTTACATTTGAAGCCTGCATATGAAAATGTAGTTTTTTCTCAAAGAATAATACTATTTTACCACTCACCTTTAAAAATATATTACTTTTTTATTATCTTGTTATATTTTACTAATTATCTATGATTTCATTGAATATTTCTATTATTTTTATTACAATTTATATTATCAACAGAATAGTGAAATTATTTTATTCGTGCAATATATATATGTAACTATTATTTTATCCATATCGTTTGTGCTCATTATATAATGCCGTACCGCAGGGTTCACGACACGGTCTGAACGGTAACACAACACCGCCTTTTATGTTATAATTTGTAACAGTTCAGATACCTTCACTGTTACATGCAAAAATCAATGAGAATCGCCTACGGCGATGGGATTTTTGCCAGCAGCATTTACGTTTTCCTACGGTCAGCGCAGCAAATGCGCAGACCTGTCTGAACTGTTACTATAATTTCTTATTAATATAGGCTTTCATAATATATTACGAAGCAGGCTAAATACGAAGGGAAAAATTATGTATTTTCATAATATAAAGAACATAAAATCTAAAATTGTATTTTTCTCCACCTCATGCATCGCTATTATCGGTATTGTCAGCAATCTATATCTCTATACCTATATGAATAATATCATCTTCGAAAAGGCACATGACATCGATGTTCTTTACCTTGACGGCATCCAGAAGCATCTGGACACTTATTTCGCAGAAATTATCAATCTCGGAATCCTCTGCTCCAGCAGTTACGAGGTTTCTACCGCTATGCGCCATAGTTCTTTAAATACCTCTATTGCGAAAAAAGAGATTTTTGCCGCTCAGACCCTTTTAAACGATTACCTGCATTCATCCACGATAAGTTCCTATATTAATAAGCTTTTCATATTCAATGAAAAAAACCTCACGGTACAAGCCAGTGCTAAAACGACATATGCGACTATGGATGACCTGTCCAACCTGCTGGCATCCGACTTCTACCGGAACTATCAGGCCGGAGATGCACCTTTTGGCACGGTAATGGAATCCGTTTCCTCCTTTTACAAAGGAGAGGGAATTGTAGCCCTTTTTCCTATTTCCAATTATATTTCTCCTTCCGGCAACGGATATTTATATATGGAAGTGGACCCTTCCCTTATCACTGATGTTCTGGCTCCCTATACGTCACTGAATCCTATTTTTGTCGTCCCAGCCTCAGGTTCTCCTATCCTTCCGTCCGCCTTTATATTCATGAATCCGGAAGGGGTCAATCTTCATGAGATCACGACCGGAGATACGTTTATCGCCGATGGGAAAACGTATCGCGTGGATATCCGGCCTTTAAGCAAGAGCGGCCTTTCTATTTATAGCTGCACCGATCTATCCTCAATCTCCATCGACAGCAGGCGAAAGACTTATGCCGTTACTGTGGTTATCATAAGTGTTCTCCTTACCTCCTTTGGTATCACAGCAATTATCTCAAATCATATTACAAAACCTCTGCAGAAAATGATTGCCAGAATAAAAAGGATATCAGAGGGCGACTTTTCCATCGATCCCAAATCAGAAACGAGCAACGATGAAATCGGTCAGGTATTCAAAATAGTAAACGAAATGAGCTCATCCATAGACCGGCTTATTAAAGAAAATGTAGAACAAAACGAACAAAAGAAAAATATAGAAATCGATTTGCTGCAATCCCAGGTGAATCCGCATTTTCTTTATAATACATTAGATTCTATTCACTGGATGGCCGTAATACAGAAGAATACGGGAATTTCCAATATTACAAGATCTCTTTCCAACTTATTGAAGAATATGTCCAAGGGATTCTCACAGAAAATTACATTAGAGGAAGAATTGAGCCTATTGGAGGACTACATTACCATTCAATCCATCCGATATATGGAGACCTTCGAGCTCATTAATCATATTGATAAAAAGTTCTATCATTACCGTATTATCAAACTCACCTTGCAGCCTCTTGTAGAAAATGCTATTTTTCATGGGATAGAACCTTCCGGAGTCTATGGTACTATTACATTGGATGCGAGAGAGGAAGAAGATTACCTGATTATTTCAGTCACAGATACCGGGGTAGGAATGACTTCCGAGGAGTTGGAGCGCATACTCGATACTTCAACAAGTAAAACAAGGAATTCCATGAATGGAATAGGTATCGGTAATGTACACAAACGTCTGCAGCTCGTATATGGACATCCATGCGGGCTGACTATCGAAAGCGCACAAGATATTGGCACTTGCATTAGTGTACGTATCAAGAAAGAGGGGAACACCTTATGATATATCAAATACTTCTGGTGGATGATGAACCCATCATCCTTTCCGGAATAAAATTCCTTATCGACTGGGAAAAAAATAACTGTAATATTATCGGAACAGCCCGCAATGGGCAACAGGCAATCGAAGCTATCGAAACACTAAAACCCCATATTGTAATATGCGATATTAATATGCCTGTTATGTCCGGCATCGATATTCTACGGGAAACCTCAAATAAATCTTCTCTTCCCGTATTTATTATGTTGACTAACTATGGAGAATTCGACCTGGCAAGAGAAGCGCTGCGCTATCGGGCAGTGGATTATCTTCTCAAGTCACAGCTAGAGGCTGAAGCCTTGGAAAAAAGCTTAACCCTCGCCAAACAAGAATATGAAAATCGCGGCGGACTGGAAAAGGTAAATATCGCCAACGCCTATATCCATATTAACAAATCCCAAATTATCGCTCAGAACCTAACACAATTGATAAACACAAAAAGCTCTTTGTCCGAACATTATATTAAGCTTTTAGAAGAGGAAAATACTTTCGATAATTACTGTTTTATACATATCCTTATGGATTTCACCACTCTTCCTTCCTCCGCTTCCCTATCAGAAAAGGAAGCCGCGCAACTTTTTGCTTGGCAGCAGGAAGTGGTGGAGAAATTAGCCGGGAATGTTTTCCCTCATTATGCGGTTTTTGACTTGGAGGGAAATAAACAAAGCCTGTTATTGTTTTGCTTCGGACTTCCTGACAATGCGAGCATGCTTATCGAGCAGTTCTATTCAAAGCTTTGCAATGCTTCCGGAAATATTACCCAGGTACATCTTTCCTTAACGGCCACAGAACAATTTAACGGACCAGAGCATATTGCAAGTGCCATTGCTCAATTTCACAAGCTATCCGAGTACTATTATAATTTTCAGCATGACTATACTCTCTTTTCCCAATTGCCGGACTTAGAACTGGTAGATTTGACTTTCACTGAAATTATAAATAAACTGATTCCTTCCCTTAGAGTTAAGAATGTGGAACAATGTCATGACTTAATTGAACGTGCTTCCTGTATAGTATCGAATCTACACCATCGAAGGGAAACTGTAATCAAAGAATGTACCTCCCTTTATACTACAGTCTCTTCCATTCTAGTGCCTATGCTTCCCAAGCACCAAACAAACGATTACTTTACGAACAATACCGCCATAATCCATCAGATATCCTGCCTTTCTTCGAGAAACGCCGTTAAGGCATGGCTATCTCAATTTAGCGTACAAGTGCAAAAGCAGTTGGAGCAGCTAAATGACAGTAAATCTGATTTAGCAGAAAAGGCACGTAATTATGTAATTAAAAATGTAGGAAAACGCATTATGCTTCAGGATGTGGCTGATTATGTAGGCCTGTCTCCCAACTACCTATCTGCATTATTTAAAAAGGAGTATCATCAGAGCTTTATAGAATTTATTAACGAGACTAAAATGGAATGGGCATGTACCCTGATTCGCGAAGATAAATACCGTATGTATGAGATTTCTTATATGCTGGGCTTTGACAACGCCTATTATTTTACTAAAGTCTTTAAAAAGTATACGGGACTCACTCCCACCGAATATCAGCGTAAAGTTCGCCCCGCAGCTCATGATTAGGAACAAAAGTGTGCTTCACACACACTCGTGATTTAAACTTTTATCAGCACAGTTTTTGTTCCGCGCGCGTACTGCGCATCCCGCACGGAGTGCTTTTATTCTATAGGATTAACGCCTTTTCACTTTAACGTAATAAGGTCTTTCCTATAGAATAAAAAGCTCCGAATCACGAAATTAATCCGTAATTCGGAGCCTCTTCCTATTCTTAGCTGTAGCAGGCTAAATTCTAAACCTTCCCACTATTCCTGTAAGGTTCTCTGCCATCTCGCTGATAGAACTTATATTGGCAGAAACCTCTTCAAAGGATGCCGTCTGTTCCTCCACAGCAGATGCAACTTCCTGTGTGTTGGCTGAATTCTGAACGGCAACGCCTTGAATCTCTTTTGCCGAAAGAGTGATATCGCTAAATCCGTTCGTTACACTCTTCGATATACCCATAATTTCTTGAGACTCTTTTAACGTCATTGATGTACGGTCAAGAATTTCTTTTAACTCAACCTTCAAAGTTTCCATAGACTGCTCTTGAACCTTTGTCTTACCAACAAGCTCATCCATCGATTCCTTAACATGAATTGTTTTATCACCGATACTTAATACAATATCGCTGATTTCCTTCGCAGAAGCCGATGTTTCTTCCGCTAATTTCCTTATCTCTTCTGCTACTACCGCAAAGCCGCGACCGGCTTCTCCTGCCCTTGCCGCTTCAATAGAGGCATTCAACGCTAACAGGTTAGTTTGGGAAGAAATACTGTGAATAATATCTACAATTGCTTTAATTTCTTCCGACGACTGATTGAGATCCTCTACTGTATGGGAAGCTGTTTTTATAGAATGGACAAATTCCGTAAGTTCATTCGACTGCACGGTAACCTGCTTATCTCCATTCAAAACTGAATCTTGAGATTTCTCCGATGCCTGAAGAGTTTGAAGAGCTTTATCGGATACCTGTGCTATACCTTCGTTAATCTTATCTACCAAATCATTTAATTTATCTAATTTATTATTTTGGAGTACCGATCCTTCCGCAACATCCATAGAAGAAGCCGCTATCATTTCCGTAGATTTCGTAAGTTCCTCTGTGGTATTTGCAATGGCGTTCATATTACTTGATAATACATTGGATATTTTCGATATTTCTTTTACTATTTCATGGATGTTGCTGACAAAATTATTAAAATAATGAGTCATATCACCAACTTCATCCTTGCTTTTCACTTCTATTCTTTTTGTCAGGTCTCCATTTCCTTCAGAAAAGGCTTTTAAATCTCTTGTGAGAGAATAAATCGGTTTTCTTATTCCTTGATTTAAGAGGATAAAAGAAACGAGCGCCGCAACAAAAGCGATTACAACTAAAATACCATTGGTAGCCTTTGCCTTAACCACCTTCGAACTCGAATACGTCGAGTAACCTGTAACCATATCATTTATGGAATTCACATAGTCTGCCACTTCCGCATTGATAATCGCCAGAGAAGCTACGTCTCCCGACTCAAGAATCGCAAGATAGGCATTTCTATATTCTCCATTCCATTTGTCATTAATTGCCTTCAGTTTTGATTCTGTCTCCGTATGCGTCAGCTTGGAAAGTCCCATTTCCGAATTACCTTCCGAAATATCCTTCAAAATCTGATCGAACAGCACAACTGCTTCTTCCAGCCCCTTTGATGCCTCTGCATCCCCATTAACAGAAATTATATTTGCCAGTTGCGCCATTCGATAACTTGAAGCACGCAGCTTTCCGGCATGATTTACAAAATTTGCATCGCTGGCCATCGCCTGATATGTCACAAAATTGATGCCTACGATAGTAAACGATAAAATTATCATAATTCCAAAAGATAATATTAACTTATTTTTTATCTTCATATTAACTCAACCACCTCTCTAAAACAGTTTATCCCCTTACAACTTGTCGTGTCTTACTAAAAATGTGTTCCTCAACTCCTTCTCTATCGATTTATTTGCCGACACAAGTAATAGGGTGTCGTAAACACTATACAGTCCACCAGTATTCTTGTGCGCATTACATCGACTATTCCTTATGTACTATATTAAATGAATAATCTCCCTTTTACATTCAACAGATTTTTCTAATTATAATCTATAGCGAGTAACAATTCCATCATTTTTTTACTAATATGACTCATAAATTTTAATTCGTTCTTCTATATTCCAATTGTAGTTTATTTTAAGTAAATAGGTATCCAATTTGTAAGGCAAAATCAAACTTATCCACAGACAGATAGTCTGTTAATGCTCAAAAAATCTCCACATAAATAGTTAAATAATATGTGAATCTTACTTAGTCCATTTCTCTCACGATTTTTCTATCGGAAGCACAAAGGTAGGAGTTGCAGAAAGCTCATTCATCCCCATTCCTACAAATTCCTCTGTAAGGGTCATATCCTTTGCATTTTTCCTATCAAAGGCAAATGTATATTGTGTCAGATCATTGATACCAATACTGAAAAAGTCCTCTTCTTTCGCTAGAAGATCGCTTATCATATCTACCGCTGGTGTTTCTATCATAATAGATATACCATTAAAAAACAGCCCTGGAATCAATTTCATGATTCCGAGAGCTGTTTTTAAACATTATATCTAAATGAACCAACTGGTTCCCTTATTATAAATTATATTAGCCCTTTGCATTCGGACTTTTAATTTTTGGTTAAGGAACCGCTAATGTTCATAACGCCACTAAATTTTATGTAATACTTTTTGCTACTATCATAATTACTCATAGTAAATGTTTTAGTTGTGCCTGCTGATACGGTACTCGCATGAACTACTGTATCGCCCAAAAGTTCTTTTCGATATATATATACATTAACATCGCCTCTCGGATTTGAGCCAGAATACGAGTATGCAGTAATTTTTAGTGTTGCATCGGTAAAATTGGTAAAATAATAGTTTGTATACAGCCAAGTGTCCATAGAGGTATCACCGGATATTGGATAACTTCCTTTTGACCAATCGTATGCACTAGTCGGTGCACTGGTACCTCTTGCTAATACTGGTGTAAGACCAATATTCCCCATACCTGCCGGTTTTTCTCCAGTCTCTTCGATTACTGATTCAGTCGTACTTTCTACAACACTTTCTATTACCTTTCCATTTACATCTTCAGATGTTTCCGTTTGGGCAAATGCACATATGCTACTTGATAATAATAAAACTCCACTTAATAATACTGAAAAAGCTTTTAACTTCATAAATTATTTCCTCCCATATTAATCTTTGTTTTTCTCTTGTTAACTCGGTTTTTCTTATTCTTTCTTTTTTCATAGCTAAGCTTTCATAGTCTATGGCATTCCCCATGGCCTAAAATCATGGATATATGGATGTTTTGGGTACACTCAATAAGACATCGTCTTATTTCCGCTATGATCGGCCTTTCTTTTCCCCAACTCCTTACGGCAGCCTAACCTCCCATGTCATACGGGATCACCTTTTCTTCAGGGTCCTTAATTCCTTCGTTCTGCTTATCCATAAAGGGGCGTCATGATGCTCCTAGACTGAGTCTGTGCTCTGATGGTAAAAATCTGACTTTGGCTCTCTATGTTATTTCTATTCCCTTTTTTCATTCAGCACCTTATGGTGGACGTCTTCCTGAACTTCAAAGTTTTTCTTACGCTACCGCTGGATGCCTGTGTATGTCAGACATCATTTTCTGAGCATCATAGGCTACACCCTTGGTTAAAATAGCGTAGAAGATTCTGATCAGCTTACAGCTGATGGCTATCACTGACTGTTTCTTTTTAAGCGGATTATTCGCTCTGGTCGTGTAATACTCATGCAGGGCATGGAACTCCGGGTTCTTAGCTATCAGCGGGATTGCCGCATTGAACAGTACAGCTCGCAGCTTACTTCGACCTCTTTTACTGATGGTCGTCTGTCCCTTATGTTTTCCCGAACTATTTTCCCTTAATGAGAGTCCTGCTAACTTTTGTATCTGTCTTGGTGATTCGAAACGTCTCGCATCACCTACCTCAGCCAGAAATCCGGCAACAGTAATTAAACCGATACCTTTGATGGCAAGCATCTGCTCGCTTTCGGGTATCTTTTTACACAAGCTTTCTATTTCTTCCATAACCGATTCAAGCTGTGCCTTTTTATAGTCATAATCCTGAAGCAATAGTTTCATTTCATACTCAGCAGCCGAAGATCCTTTCTTTAAGCCTATGCTTCGCTTTGCTGTTTCACACAGGGTCGTTGCCCTTTTCATTCCAACCGCTCGCAGCTTTGCATTTCGCCAGATTTGATTTATCTTCTCAGCTCCGAGTTCTATGATTGCTTCCGGAGTGCACGCTGCCTTTAACAGCAGCATACTGCTTTGTGCTTCATAATCTCCAAATACATCGCTGTATTCAGGAAAGTATATGGTAAACCATCTGGCAAGTCTGTTTTTGATCTGGGTAAGTTCCTTCACAAGTCTCTTCCGATTGGCTGCCATAATCCTTAAATCTGCATACACACCGTCCGGTGTATATGGTACGGAATATCTTCCCTCGATAACAAGTTTTGCAATTACTTTAGGATCCTTGTTATCATTCTTGCTCTGGCTGTTGTCATCCAGTTCCTTGGTCTGCTTTACCGCATAGGGGTTAACCATAACCAGAAGGATGCCCTCATCCTCAAGATAAGCGCCAAGATCAAACCAGTAATGACCTGTTGGTTCGATACCTACGATAACATCAGACTTTTTGTTCTTGTCCTGTATCCACTGCATCCAGTTTTTAAGGTTGTCAAAACCTTCTCTGCTGTTGCTAAATTTAAAGACCTTCCCAAGTTCGATGCCTCTCCAGTCAAACGCCCTGGCGTACTGTGTCGTACTTCCGATATCAATTCCAACTACCAAAGTTGATTCTTTTACTTGATTGATTTTTTGATTTTGTTTACAATTCATTTGTGGGTGTCTCCTTTGAACGATGATTATTTAACCGGCCAGTTAACAATCATTATTCTATGGGTGACACTCATTTTTTGCAAACCCGTCATTTGTTACTTAACAGGAATGCTCCTTTTACTATTAAACTTTGAATTTTTAAGTTAATTAGTTTTTGTGCCCTCCTTATCATTTATTTTATACATTGTATTTTTATATAATGTATATTATTATCAATTACATTTTTTGTCAATAAATTAATGCTATATCTTTTGTTAATAAATACAATGTTTTCCTGTTATATTGACAGTTTTAAAGATTTATATTATTATATAATATATAATTTATTTATGGAGGTACTTATGAAATATTCGAACTTAACTTCTAAAGAATTTGAAATAATGAAAATTTTTTGGCAATATGATAAACCACTCACTGCGTCAGAAATTATTACTTTATCAAGTACAAAAACTTGGTCTCTTAATTCATTGTATCCACTCCTTAATAAATTGTTAAAAAAACAGTTTATCGAAGTCATTGGTAATATTCGTAGCACTAAAGCTCCTGCTCGAATATTTAAATCGAAAATTACTATATTGGATTATTCGAATATGCAAATACAATCAGTTTTTGGTAATCAAAATAAAAGAATGGATATAGGCAATTTCTTGTCTTATTTCAGTAATACCTATGATAATTCAGATGAATTAATTAAAGAAATTGAAGAATGGATAAAAAATAATTGATATATTTTTTAGATTTTCTATGGAGAATATTAAATGTTTGAAATAAATATCTTTTCTGTAATTAATAGTTTAATTGCTTCTTCCTTTTTTATTACATGTTGTTTATTATTAGAAAAACTTATAATAAAAGGGAAAATATCTAATAAAATTTTCTTTTTTATTTTTTCATTAATCATTTTAAGACTATTATTTCCCTTGGAAATAATTAATAATACTCACTATATTCAATTTGATTATTTACTTCCTATTATTGTTCGTTTCTTTAATACTTTATTATTTAACATTGAACTAAAAGCTTATTCTATTTCTTTTACCATTTTTGATTTGACCATCTTATGTATTTTTTTAATATCTATGCAAAAATGCTTTAAGCTGGGAATGACATATTATAAATTACATAAGTGTATGGAGTATTTTTTACCTTCTCAAGATGAAAAAATACTTCATATTATAGATATTTTAAGAAGCCAAATTCATTTTAAATTTAAAATAAAAGTTGTAAAATGTAATCTTATTGATGCTCCATTCGAATTTGGTTTTTTCGAACAGACAATATGTTTACCAAGCAAGAATTACACAGAAGAGGAACTCTATTTTATTTTATCCCATGAAATTTATCATTTTAAGAATATGTCTAATTGGTTTAAACTTTTAAATAATATTTTAGCCAGTATTTTATGGTGGCATCCACTTACTCCTTTTATGAATACTTCTATGATTACTATTATGGAAATAAATTGTGATGAGCATATAATAAAGAAATTTGACAATAGATTAAAAGCCAAATATTTAAGTTGTCTCATAAATGAAACTAAGTATCAACAAAGCCAAAAACTAGATGTAGCAATTCCGTTTTCACATATTAATGGCAGAACATTGGCAAATCGTTTTAAATTTATCACTTCAAAATCTGACAGATCTATGATACTATCTTTATTTTGTGTTTTATCAACATTGAGTTTATTTTTTCTATCTTTCTTTTTTATGCCGTTGCCATATTGCGAAGTACCTAGTTCTGAAGTGCAAGTACCTGAATTTACAATCGATAACTCTTATATAATAAAGGAGGGATCACATTTCATTGTCTATTACAACAATGAACCTTATATTTATTTAGA